>JBFGJY010000014.1:0-47873 GCA_041576975.1 Gammaproteobacteria bacterium
GTGCAGCAGAGGCGGCTGTAGATGCAATGCTAAAAGGAAAGAAACCAGATTTTATGTTACTTGGAAGTGAGTGCTGAACCATTTACATTCCTTCACGTAAACTATTAGCTCAAATTTTAGGTGGCCGCTTGCGCTGATTGCAGACATAACGATGCTAAACTATAAGTATTTATTTCAAAGGAAATCTTCCATTAAATTTCAATTCAACGTTTAAATAAGGAAAACAATAACCATGTCTGAAAGAATCGTAATGAGAGTCGGTGAAGCATTAGTTGCTGGAGGTCCTCCTGGAACTGCAGCTGAACCTGAAGTAGTAATTGGTGAACTAGATGGACCTGTAGGCACTGCGTTTGCAAATTTGTTAGGTGATCAAGTAAAAGGTCATTCTCGTGTACTCGCGATCATGAACACCGATATACAAGTACGACCTGCAACGCTGATGGTAAGTAAGGTCACTGTAAAAGACGATCGCTATACGAATATTTTAATGGGAACAGTGCAAGGCGCGATCGCCAACGGTGTATTGGATGCAGTGCGTGCTGGTGATATTCCTAAAGATAAAGTTAATGATATTGGGATTATTGTTTCGGTTTGGTTAAATCCGATGGTATCCAAGGTTGATGATCTGGATCACAAAATTTTATTTGATATTCATCGTAAGGCGATGGCAAGTGCAATTCATAAAGCCATGAGCAATGAACCCAATATTGATTGGTTATTAGAAAACCAAGATGAAATTATACATAAGTACTACCAAATGGGACTTGATGGAAAAATTTAAGTTATCTTTAATTTGTTAGAGAGTTCTGCGGTATAGGGATGTGCCACCATGTAATTGTAGGGCTTTAGAAATTCAAATCTTAGTCGTAAATTTTATGTCCGCTTATGACCCAAAACAGACGTTCGGCTGAGAGCCTTTTACTCACAAAAACGACACTTTGAACCTGCTTATGCAGGAACTATCCAGATTAGGTGGTTGTTGAAAATAAAGTCAGAGTGTAATCTTCTTACAATATCAATAAGGGTAATAAATTGATTCGATCAGTAACACGGGTTGTTTGCTTAATGTTCTTGCTTGTCGTCATTGCAGCAAGTCAGACGGTACTTTTTGCCGAAACAGAATCTAAGCCCTTAACAGAGTCTAGCAGTCCTGCTGACACCAATAATAATGCAGAAGTTGATGACTCCAATGCATTATTACCAACAATTCTATTAGCAGATACCAATGCTATTCGTGTATTTCAAAACTTAGCCAGGCAAAATTCTGCCAAAAAAATTCTAAGCAAATTCTCAGCAATACGAGCTCCTCCGCACATCTATCTCTAAGCAAACTGATCCTGTCGGATCAAAACTATCTTTTTAACTACTGGGTAATTCCCAGGATGAGTGCCTATCACGGCGCCAAATACAAGGAAATAGCAAATGGAAGTACATAGCATTACTAAACAACAATATGATACTGAGAATTCGGAGTTTTTACGTGGAATTTCTGCTTCGCCTTATTATGGCCTCGCACTATTTTTTTCTAACGAACCTATTCCACAGAAAGATCGTTTAAAGCCCGAAAATATAAAGATGATTATTTGTGGGCTATTAAGTGCTGTCCTGTACTTCATCTTATTCAAATACCAGGCCGACATCGTCCATTTTGCAGAGCTAACTCGCCAAGGGGTGAAAATAGACTTTTTAATCCCCATTCTCATCGCGCTTATTTTTTCATTTATACATGGCGCGTTTGCGACATATTTTTGGCAGTCCCTGGGGTTGAAATCTAAAAATGACTTAGGCAAGGAGCAGGCATGGACGCCATACATTTCATAGACCTCACAGCAGCAAGTGGATTTTCACTTCTACTAATCGGATTCGTTGGTGGTTTAGTTAGTGGATTTATTGGTTCTGGTGGAGCCTTTGTATTAACCCCAGCAATGATGACGATGGGGGTGCCAGGCATTGTTGCAGTAGCCAGTAATATGGCGCACAAGTTTCCAAAAGCATTAGTAGCTGCATTTAAACGAGCAAAATTGGGCCAAGTAGACATCAAACTTGGCCTAATCATGGGCTCCTTTGCAGAGATTGGTGTATTTGTGGGTAAAGAAATTATGACTCACATTCGTGCCCAGTATGGGGACATCGGTACCGACTTTTACGTATCCATCATTTTTGTTATTACCCTTGCAGTTATTGGCGGCATGATACTTCGCGATGCTAGACGGGATAATGATGATTCGATAACGCAACAAGAAGTAGACTCAAAACCAAAACTTTCTAAACGGATACAAACCATCCACATCCCAGGCACTATGGTTCACCTTCGTTCTATCAATGCAAAGGTATCTGTTTTGATCATTGCACCAATAGGGTTTGCAACAGGTTTGTTAGCAGCCTTTATTGCGGTGGGCGGTTTCATTGGCGTGCCTGCAATGATGTTTATACTTGGTGTACCCGCCATTATGGCCACCGCCACAGAACTAGTCGTGGCTTTCGTTATGGGATTAGGGGGGAGCATGTTGTATGCCTGGGAAGGTTTTGTCGATATCCGACTTTCCATGCTCATCCTAGCAGGTTCTCTGCTTGGTGTTCAGGTGGGTGTCATTGCTACAACCTATGTGAACGAGAGTTTCGTAAAAAAAGTTATGGCAAGTATCATGTTAATTGTCTTAGTGAGTAGACTCTTGGTGATACCTGATTATTTATCAAATCTAAAAGTGATCAACCCTCTCCCTAATAATTGGTCCTCAATATTACATCAATTAAGTGACATGACTTTGGCCTTAGCACTCCTAGTCGGTGCGATTTCAATCATCTTAGCTTCTATCTTTGGTGCAGTAGGAATACTACGAAAACAAAAATCTGAAGAAACCCCAACTTTCGATTAATTGAAAAAAATGAGATGAACCACTTATTAAGATTATTATCGAACGTCCGCTTTTGGCTGTAAGCAGACACAGGTTGGAAATTCTACGAATTTATTGTTAATTGACTGCTAATGACCCAAAGCGGACATTCAACATTCTGTAAATAAATATCAAGTCATTTAAGAAAATATTAGCAATGCAATATTAAGTGGGCTTTGTACTGAGTATTTTTTAATACTCTACTACTACTTAGTTGACATTTTAGAGAGCATAGTTTTCGCATTATGCAGACGTTTATAAAGCGGCGCACATTTAGGAAGCACTTGATCTGAAAACTGTGCCCTACTTAATTTGTTTTTAGCAGCATATTGCTTAACAAGCCCGATATACATCTCACAAATGGCTATTTCATTTTCATAGCACTTGTCTTTCCTGGAGATAACCGCTACCTGCTCAAAGTATTTTGGCGAGGGCATAATGCCGGAGTCTTCAGATTTTTGAATTTCATCTCTACAGTTTTTAACTATAGTATTAATATCTGTATCGGATGGTTGACTGTTCTTTATAACCGATGAGGATGTTTTTTTAATTACTTTTTTAAGAATGGTGTCCAGCTTACCCATGGCATCATGTGTTCCCTTTATGATGTAAACCTAATTTAAAACGGATAACTATGAGTGCGACTGCAATCCCGATGAGCGGTCAATAATATTCTCTGAAGTGGTACCTTGATTAGAGAATTTAATTTACAGGTACGTGGCAAGAAAAAACTAAAGACCTAATATTTTAAAAAAAGCTTATTTTGAGGTCCATACAATATGGGTTTCGCATGAGCAAGTTGCTTACTATTATGCTCAGGCAAAGAGGAAAGTAGGGATCTATAGACATTGAATGTCCGTATGTGGACATAAGAAGATAAAGAGATTAAAAGGCATTAGAAAAAAGGAATGCACTGAAACGAGATTTAATCATTCTTAGACACTTATTATGTTAGTTCTTCGCATCATTATAATCGCCTTACCCCAAATATTACTTTTTCTATTAATTGGAGCAAGACTGGATTTGCTCGGAGGATGGAATCATGAGACTGGCTCGCTCACCATTTTGATAATGCTATTTATATTGATCCCTATTTTAACGGCGGTTTTGCTATATGGCGAAAGCGTTAGATATTATAGGCAATTAAAAAGTAAGGATAGAACACAGTCTATTTTACTGCCTGGTTTAGCTTTGCTTATATTTATAGAAGCTCTGAGTATTGATGGTTTTATGCTGACGCAATTAAGAATGTAGAAGTATATTCGCTATTGCAACAGACAAACTAAAATAGATAACAAGGTGCTATAACTGACTGTTCTTTCAATAGCCTCCAAGAGAATCATGTAAACTTTGTCGTTAAATATCAACTTTTAGCCGAAAGCAGACACAATGATTGGATAAAATGGCAAAGCTTAAAACAAAACCCAATAACAAAAGCGTCACGGCGTTTCTTAAGTCTGTGGATGAAAAGCGACGAGAAGATTGTCAGATGCTATTAACGCTCATGAAGAGAGTCACTGGTAAGAAGCCAAGCATGTGGGGAGACGGCATTGTTGGATTTGGTGAATATCACTACAAGTATAAATCAGGTCGCGAAGGAGATTGGTTTGTAACGGGATTCTCTCCTCGGAAGCAAAATATTTCCGTATATATTATGCCTGGCTTTTCAAAGTATAAAAGTACCTTAAATAAGCTCGGAAAGCATAAGACATCTGTATCATGTCTTTATATAAAAAAGCTGACCGATGTTGATATCAAGCAGTTAGAGAGACTCGTTACTCAGTCAGTCAAAGACATGGCTAAGCTATACGATACAAAATAAAATGACCACTTTCGACTCAACGCGGACAATTTTGGCCACTCTAATACATTAGAATGGAGTTAATAGATCTGATTAATTCGCTAGAAATATTTTATTAATTACTTCGTACCTTTATATTCTTATAAAATTTAAGATATATCACAATTATAAAAGGAGGTTGAATCCATGTCATCACCTCAAATGCAAAAAGCGAATATCGACACCATTACGCCAGATGTACACGGTAAAATTTCAAAGCAAGTAGTAGAGCTCGACGGCGTGACAGCGATAAAAGTCACCTTTCACCCAGGAGCAAAATGGTCGGCAGACCTAAAAGAGTATGCAGGAACTGGTAGTTGCCTGTTACCTCATGTTGCCTATGTAATAAATGGTTCTATTCATATCGTCATGGACGATGGTTCCGAGGAAACATTTAGTAAAGGAGATATTATGATGTTGCCACCTGGGCATGACGCTTGGACAGTCGGCAGTGAGCCGTGTGAGTTTATTCAATTCTCACAGGGCGATAATCACTACGAGGATCAAGTTAAACATTAGAAAAATTAAAAAAGATGTGCTTTAAGCAAAAGGAGTATGACCATGGCCTCAAAAGTTCCTGAGTTACCGGAGCAGTGGAAAAATTTGGATCTTGTAAAAATCTTAGCTCAACCAGCGGCATTTATATCCATCAGCCAATGCAATAGTTTGTATAAACAAAATGGTGTGCAAGGAGGAGAGAAACAATGGGAACGTGGCACTCTTGAAAACACTATTAAAGTTGCGAAAGCATGCCGCGATTCGGGTATGAAATTCTTTTGGATTGGCTACGATGTTTTCCGTGAAGACTATCCGATGACTGAATTAGACAAGGCTCAATATGGTTATTGGAGTAAGGTGTTTAATTCAAGCGCAATGAGCGAGGAAGAGAAAAGGTGGGATGTTGATTTAGTCGATGAACTCAAGGCAATTTCGTGCCCAGAGGACACAGAGTTTTTTGAATACGCACATCAAAGCTCATTTGTCGGAACTCCACTTAAATTAATGTTAGAACGAGCAGATATCAAGACAATCGTATTATGTGGCATACATTTGGATTGGTGTATCGAGGGCAACGCACGAGCTGCACGAGATGAGGGCTATATCCCAATTGTAATTGGTGATGCTTGCTCTTGTCAGAATCAAGAAGATGATATACCCACTATGAATAGAATTAACAACATCGTGTGTCCGGTGCTATCGGCCGATCAAGCAGTCAGTCTAATCCTACAGGGACAGGCCAAAATTAAAGCAGCTTAAGCTTACATTCACACCTTAGATTATATAAAGGTCTGCTTTCGACCCAAAGCGGACGTTCCAATAGTAGACTTGAACAAATCACATCAGCGTGATGTAACCCATTAGTCAAACGATAGACACCCATAAAGACGATGAACACCATCATCGCAATTCATCCATACAAGCATGAAGGCTTATGGGTATTTGACGACGAAAAAGTGGGCTTAGTCCAAGAACCTTTTGTTTCTGGTGCTGATACGATAATAGAAACAATGGTCACTGACATTCCGAACGCAGAGTCGGGCTTTACGTTACTCTTTTCCGCTAGCCCGTTCCCTGGACATCAAGCTATATTTGAGTGGCGCCGGGAAGAAATGGATGGCAATTGGTACTACAGTTCTGACCTAGATGCCGAAGGTTGGTTGTGTCCAGCGTTGTTTAAGTATTTTGACTCGGCACCAGAGAAAATTTATGCGCAGTTTAAACAAAAGGCTGCTTAACAATTCACTCAAACGGGAAATGAACCATTAGTTCATATATTGAATAACGTCCGCTTTCGGCCGAATGCAGATATTCAGCATTATTATTTTGCAAATCTTATAAACAGCATATTGATTTACATCAACACATAAAGCAGCTTCGCAACTAGAGTAAGTTTTTACAATCTATACCACTATGAAATTAGCAATAGCTGAACTAGCACAAGCCCGTGAAGTGGCAATTGAATTATTGGATGAGTTAGACCTGACGGGATACCTATTCGAAATTGAAACATCAAGTAATAGCCAATGGGGACTCAGATTAGAGTTTCAAGTAGATGATAGTGGTACATGGGAAGCTATAACGCTTCCAGTACTCAAGGAAACATTGCTTTCCAATCAAACCGAGAAGGTGGCTCGACAACGCTTGCTGAATCAATGGCATGATATACTTAAAGCACACAGTTCTGCGAATTGAACCTCTATTTATAATTTGTATTTCCATTTACTCTAAAACCCATGTTTACAAATCTACTTAAATTAATGTCAATGGTAGTTTCTGCAACCAATATTAATGTCCAAGCAGGTGACATTAAACTATTGCGATTACCCGAGCCAAAGCTGGATGGCAGTATGACAGTAGAAGAAGCACTACTCAGGCGCAGGTCAGTGCGCGAGTATCAATCTGGGGAATTGTCCTTAGCCGAGATTTCACAATTAATGTGGGCAGCACAGGGGGTAACAGATTCACGTGGATTGCGAACATCACCTTCTGCAGGCGCTTTATACCCTCTGGAAATTTCCTTGATCGTTGGTGATATATCGGGCCTTGCGAATGGAGTTTACCGGTACCAACCTAAAGAAAATGCGCTATGGTTCATCTCAGAATCAGATCAACGTGCCAGCTTGGCAAGAGCAGCGTGGCGACAAGATTATATTAAAGATGCTGCTGCGCTATTGGTAATTTCGGGTGTATATCAACGCACTACTAAAAAATATGGGCAACGCGGCATCCGTTACGTACATATGGAAGCTGGACATGCTGCTCAGAATGTATTTTTGCAAGCAACTGCCTTAGGTTTAGCAACCGTTGTAATAGGTGCATTTGATGACGAATCAGTAAAAAAGATTCTTAATTTTTCAGATCAAGAGCAACCGCTTTATTTAATGCCAGTGGGTAAGTGATTGGCACAAATAATTTTTTCGAAAAATAAAAGGACAGATGCATACAACGAATAAGTCTTATTGGTATTGCATATGGGGATAAGGAGGCGACACTAACAGAGGAGGCATTTGATGGCAAACAAATTGTTGGTGCGGAATCTATTGTTACGATTGGTTGTAATTGAACAATTTTATAATTGTTTACTAATATTTTTTTACAACTAAAGAGGATAAAGTAATGTCACTTCACTATGGACTTGAAAAGTTTAAGGCAGCAATATTTAATTTAGTAGAGCCTGGAGACATCCACATAAGAGTACAAGCTGCTATTTCCCAACATCTAATTCATCTTTCGCCGTCAAATGATGTGGCAGAGATCATTAAAGATCAACTACAGGAACTACTGGAGCAGTACCACGACAATTGTGCCGAAAAGATCAACACACTGAGCGAAATTGATGCCGAGAATTTAGCAAAACATATTGTAGACATGCATTGTAAATGGTTGGAATCTTTACATTAGTAAACCCCATGTAATTTCCAATAAATGCACTTATAAATTATTAATCTATAGTGTCATAGTAAAAATCAGTAACTAAAGAATAGAAAATTTATTTTTCTATTTATGCAAATTTAAATGCAGATCGTGATTTACTTCGGACATTTGACTATAAAATTATTGTTGCATGTATCAGAGCCGTCTTTATCAATTACATAACCTGGAGTTCTGAAACCGCAAGCCTTAAATTAAAAGTCCAACTCTAATTTAATTCAAACATGTGAAGTTTTTAATGAAATTTTGTAGGAATCAAACAAATTATCCACTTTTGGCCGAAAGCAGATACTGGTTGGGAATTTTAGAATATATGTTTGTATGACCACTTTTTGATATAAAGATAATGAAAAAATCAAATCTAATAACCCTCGTTGATATAACCGCATTTATCAGCTTTATTTTTGTCGTCTCTACAGGTGTCTTAATGCGGTACGTACTGCCGCCTCGAAGTGGCCGATCAATAGAAATACTTGGAATGTCCAGACATGAGTGGGGCGATATTCATTTTTATATTACTTTTATATTTTTGGTCATATTGTCGATTCATTTATTTTTACATTGGAAGTTTATTCGTGGTGTACTTCATGGGCGAATTAAGGAAGCTGGTATTTATCGATTTATTCTTGGATTGGTTGGGCTTTTAGCAGTGTTGGCTTTAGCAGTTGCGCCATTAGTGGCTCCTAAAGAGCATTCCGATATGACTAAAGGATATCAATTTGGTAAGAGTAGAAAATAAGCCTCATATTTGACAATTTACTTAATGGAGTAGTATCTATGTCAAACACTGAATGACAGCTTTCGACCGTAAGCAGACTTAGACCAATGCTAAGAAAGCAATATATTTATAGTAGCAAAGCTATTTTTCCTTGTTTCGGATACCTCCAATGCTTGCAGTCACTTTACATATGGCTCTGCCAACGCCACCCACGAGGTAATTCTGCCACTGTAACACACGAAGATTTGTTAAATCTTCGGAACCGCCGGCATTGATATGATCGATTTCCCAACCAAACTCTGAATTTCGATTACTATAATGACTACGTTTTATCCAGGCACCGCATTCGTCTTTTCGCCAAATGTCCGGATCATGATCTGGATCGACCCGGCCCTTATCCCAGACTTGTTGCACAATTTGTTCGCGAAATGCCATCTGCTCACATTACAGAAAAAAAGTAAAAATTGTATGCTGCTGATCAAATACTCTAAAAGTTTTAAGCCTTGACTAATAGCTTAGACGGCCGCATTCACCATAGTTTTAGCAAGGTATCCGGCAAAGTCGCCATCATTGACTTACATTGATCTTAATCATGGTCCTATTTGCTATAAGTAGTATTTTCTGAATTTAACCGTAATGGCTTTGTTAAACAGCTACGACCTTTTCTAATAATCGTTTAGGTCTGCGAGCTAAATTCATCAAACTAAGCAGGCTTGGTTGAATTTGTGACTTTAAACAATAACCTACCGATGCTAAGAGGTAGCTATGATGACGCGAAAAAAATCTACCGACTATATCCGACAAGACCGCAAAAACCGCTTACTTCGCGAATTAGTTCATGATCCTTACATGTCAAAACTTAAGCTTCGTGAGCCTACAGTTTGCCCAAAGTGCAATGCTGTATTCCATAAGGGAAGATGGGCATGGAGTGATATACCGTCGCAAGCACACAAAGAAATGTGTCCTGCATGCCATCGAATAAACGATAAAGTTCCAGCAGGCTTTCTCAATTTAAGCGGCTCATTTTTAAAAGACCATAGGACTGAAATACTAAATCTAGTCCATAATTTTGAAAAGATTGAAAAGCAAGAACACCCGCTTAAACGGATTATGAACATTCAAGAAGTTGAAGATGGTTTGCTCGTTACCTTTACAGATCCACACCTAACGCGTGGTGCAGGAGAAGCTATCCATCATGCATATGAAGGAGAACTGGATTTTAAGTATTCAAAGGGAGAATACATACTTCGCGTAAATTGGAAACGTTAGAAAGCAGAACATAACTCAGTAGCCATACATTGCAAATGAATAGGACGGCGGAAGGTAGTCATATAAAAGCGACTTCAGAAGTCTACTGTTAAATTAATGATTTAAAATTCTATTTAATGAGTTACGACGTTTTGTTCAATTTTAAAGTGTATTCATGATACCGATACATGAATTTTTAAACCGGATTCGCTGGGATAAAAAATTTGCACAAGGCCAATTTGAAATTGGTTACTATGATCGCAGTGAAGATGAAATAATACGTATTCCATTTGAAGATGTCTTATTCGACCCAAAAGACCATTTTACTATTACAATAATGGATTCAGAATGTGAAACACACATGGTTCCATATCATCGTATAAAAGAAATTTACAAAAATGGTGAATTAGTTTGGCATAGGCCCTAATAATACTTGTATATCTAATTCAGCTGTAAAAAGATGAAATTGTAAAGTATTTGATAAAAGTAGAGTCAGATAGTATGTGTCTGAGACGAAATAGAAAAAATATCAAGCAAGTAGTTGAAATACTTAAATAGTACAAAAAGAAAATACTTGAATAGGATCTCTGACAATTCACATAATTATTGAATGTCCGTTTTTGGCCGAAAGCTGATATTTGATAGGCGGGTATAGCAGAGGCGAAATATATAATTAAAACACATTTCCTCATCAAAACACTTGATCAGCAATATTACAAAGATTGAATTGTTAAACCAAAGTATTCAGCGTAGTCTATTTTACGCAGATGTTTAATTGTTGTTTGAAGAAGTAGGCAAATCAAATAACAAAATGCAGCTCGACATAGCGTAACTTAATATTCATGTCTTGGAACGGGGAAACACAACTCGACAAGACAACATTAACAAAAGAACGCATGATACGATGCATAAAACATCATAATCAAATACCAGCCTACATGGAAAGCCTGCTATCTAAAGTGGGCTTTCTTAATTTGGTAAATAAAAAAATACTAATTGCTCACAGTGTAATTGCGCGGTCATACTAGTAATCATTTTTAACCTAAAGGAAACGTTTTATTATTACATTCGCTACAATGTAAAAATATACTGCCCCTTAGTATCAGAAGGCATTCCCTGATGGACACCAAAAAACTATCTCGCATTTCAGATTATCTTAAGTCTATTTGGCCATTAGATAATGTCGAATACGAATTTTTAACAGTCAGAGAAATACATAAGTTTACGTTTTCTGGGCCGCGCCACAAACAAGCTGTTTTAGTAAGCGATGCTTATCTTAGTGATCACAGAATAGATGTAATATTAACAGATATGGACAATAGGCATGTTAAAGACATCGTAATGATTAGTAATAATTCCGATGAGTATTATTTAAGTTACAATTCAAGGGGTGCAGTTACATTTTCCCTATTAGACGAGATGTAATGCCGCGGGGATTAAGAAAGAAGTAAAATGCATGACTGCTTGCGACTCAAAGCAGACATTCAACTGGCAGCCATTACAAGATAAAATAGCAGTTATAGTGCTGATCCAGTTTTCATATTCATAGTCGAAGTGTATGTGCTAACCTGAATGTAGGTACCCCTAGTAAATATTTAGTAAAATCTTGATATTCAGCTTATTTGCTTGGCCGTCTGTCGGGAAATTTCTCGCGTGTAGTTTCATCTATTTCAGAATTGCACAATCCCTAAGATTGATCTTTTGATAATAGTTATGGGCAAACTGAATACCATCCTCGAGAAGATAATTAATACCTCTGGTATGTCAATTAGTCAAATCATTGAAATGGCTTCTAACAATTTGCACGGTGTCAATGGGAATCAAACAATTGAGTTAGATTCTAGCAATCATCATGATATTCATGAAATGGTGAAGTACTGTCGAGAAGAGATTCAAGCCTTTGAGGATTCTGGAATCATGCCGTCGCCAAGATATTTTGAACAAGTGGCAATTCTCTCTAGAAGAGAAAAAAACTACGAAAACGAAGTTGCTATTTGTGAGTTGTACATCGAATTAATTAATCAGTATGCAGCTAAAAATAAGATCACTGATGCAGAGGTATCAGTTCAACTGCTTCCCAAGTGTGCTCCATTTGTAAAACGCGTGCATAATGCAAAGATAATGTCAGCTAAATCCTAGTACGCGTTCTGGAAGATATGGAAGCAATATTGACAGGAATTGGAATATAGAGTTGCTATTTTTCAGTAATATTTACATCTCGTTATAGTTTTAACGCATATAGTATGGTGGATTCACTTCTAAATGAGTTGGTTTCAGTACACTTCCATTTTATTTTGTTTCAGATTTTCGACTTAAAAAATTATATAATTTGACTTCAACTTTTTGATTTACTAGGTTGGTAAATTAAAAGGTAGTTATTAATTTAAGATGTGTAATGGAAAACTAATAAGACAAATTCTACACAATATTTGTTTTGAGTATTATCAACAGACTATCGATCTTGCGTGTACGGGAAGAGATAAATGTGGAGCCGATACAATGCAAAATATTCTATCAGTTTAAAATCAAGCTAACTGCTGTTCATACATAAAATAATACCGTTAACATCATTGAGCACCTAATATTTGTAGTTGGAGATTATTTTGACTTCCTAATATGTGAATAGTATCTATAATCACATGTAAGCTTAATAGTATAAAAGTTTCACTAATTCTATTAACAAATATTTTTATGTTTAATAAATCACATCTTGATGACATTATTGGAAGAGTACAGTCCAAAATTCTTAAACAGCAGCCAAAAAAAGTATCATCTGTAGAAGGTGGAGATGCAGGTATTGATCACTTATGGATGAAAGAGGATCATACGCAAATCAAAAAGAAATCCGTAGCTAAAAAAGACCCAAGAATCGACACCGGGAATATTACGAGATCGAATTGCAAAGAAAATTGAAAAAATGAATAATCACTAGGTTTACACCACCAATCTTATTCTTCACATCCTTTGTTAGTTTCATACAGCAAATTCAATTATGGTACCCTTTCTTTTATGACGAGGATTTTATTTGAATGATATAGCTCGTTTGATATGGAATTTGATCGAACATTATTAACCGAAAATTATCTAATTGATGTAATTACATGTATAGAAAAACACGGTTACGACCTCGAGGATTTCGAGTTTTCCACACAACGTACATACAGCTACAAACAAGGTATTCTGGATCCCAAGGCTGTGGTATACGCATACCGAATCAGTACTGGGATTGAAATAAATTATATCCTTGGGGACGATCCCGATTTTTCAACTGCATTTGCTGATGATTTAAGAGCTGGTTTTTTTGAAAAGTAAAATTTCAGAAAGAAATTAATTGAATGACTGCTTGTGGCCCAAAGCAGACATTCGTTAAATAAAGTGCTTAGACCACACTCCCAAATCCTTTGTCTACTGCGCCTGCAGGGGGTTGCAGTCCGGCAAGCCGGCAACCCTGCGCGACTGGTCCTCCAGGAAATAAGCCATATAAATACTTTATACCGCCTTTATGATGAAACTTTTCATCCAGCGCATCATGTAGTTCTCGCACATTGATGCGGTTTATTTCATGATGCGAGTAATACTCTTGTAATGCATGCAACACGTCGAAATGATCTTTAGTTAGTTCTAGCCCTTCGCTCGTGGCGGCATTTCTAGCACTATCCTCGGTCCAATCTTCTGGTGCAAAATAATTTGTATCGTCATTTTTCATATGTAAAACAATATCATTTCTTTTATTAGGGAGTGATAATTAATTCCAGCAAATATAATTGTAGCACTCAAATAAAGAGATATTGAATAGTTTTGAATAAGACAATTAAAATATTTTTATAAGCGTGTATGTAGACCTCAAATGATATATGCAGCCTGTATCTTGTAACAAAGTTAAGCGTTAAAATAATGCTACAAAGACAATCAGCCCTATATGAGGCTGAAGGAGTTCATTATGCCGGTAACAAGATTAACTAATCTTCTAAATGAAGAGCATATCGATTATGTCACCATTCCGCATTCGGTAGCATATACATCACAAGAAGCGGCCGCCTCGGCACATATACCTGGGCTTGAGTTTGCCAAAACCGTAATTGTTAAGATTGACGGTAAGCTAGCTATGGTAGTATTACCAGCACTATATAAAATAAATATGGATCTTTTGAAACAAGAAACTGAAGCGAACAAGGTTGAACTGGCGTCAGAGGAAGATTTTAAAGATCTATTCCCAGGGTGTGAAACAGGAGCTATGCCACCATTCGGTAACCTTTATGGTATGGATGTCTATGTTGAGGAGAGTTTATTGGAAGATAGTGAAATTGCTTTTAATGCGGGCTCACATACAGAGCTAATACAACTTTCATACTATGACTTTGAAAGACTTGTACAACCCAATCTTGGTAGATTCATGACTAGGCATTAACTACTATTTAATGATCGTACTGAAATATTGTTATTTCAATTTAATAGTATTTTTGGGTGTTATGTAATTTTAAAGATATCAGTTTTATTCAGAAACTTAGTCGGCAAAACGTATTTCATAACAAGGGTGATAAGAGAGGAATTAATATTCGTACTAATATAATTTATTACTAAGTATCTGGTTGGGGCATTGGAAGGCCAGCCAGCTTGCATATTTCATGTATAGGGTCTGTCGGAAATAGCCTATATATATGTTTCTCATACTCCTTTAAATCATGAAAGTGTTTATCTTTTTTCTTACCAAGAGTTAGCACTAATTGGCGCATAGTAGGATTAACTAAATTTTCCTCATAGTAACCACGAAAATAATAAATTAACTCCCAATGATCCACAAAAAGCTTAATCCCTTCTCGTTCGGCTAGCTTGTAAGCAAATCCTTCATTCCAATCGTCTAAATGTTTTAAAAAACCTTGTTCGTTTGTTTCTAGAATTTTGCCATTAACCTCAAAATTCATGACCTTATCCTAAAAGTCTTATTTTCGAATATTCAATTTTTATTGAAGAAAGACATTTATAAATATGTATCAGTAAAATTTGTGTGCACGATATACTGCATGTTACAAATGTAATAACAGCTAAAATGCTTAAATAATATTTATTATTTCAGGTTGTACTAACCGCACAAAATCCTTATATGCAAGTTTAATTAGTTCGCTATGATTACCTGCATTAAAAGCAATTTCTTCATCTTTTTCTAACGATTTATCTGCATAGGTATCCATATTATATAAATTGCCAAAAGGGGGCATCGCCCCTAATTCACATTCAGGAAATGCATTCTCAAATTCATTTTCCGATGCAAGTTCCACATTTTTTGTCCCTAATTTATCACTCAAATGTTGTAAATTAACTTGATATGAGGCGGGAAGCACTAGCATAGTTAATTTCCCGTCAACTTTTGCGATAACTGTCTTGGCTAATTCTTTCCCGGATATATGTGCAGAAGCTGCGATTTCCTGAGCGGTGTAGGCGGGTGAGTGTTGTATCGTAATGTAGCGGACATGCTCTTGATCAAGTAGATTTCTAAGTTTCGCTGTTGTCATTTTTATGCTCCCACTGGATGTTGGTCATCTCTATAGTAGTTTGATTTAATTAAAAAATATTGATCTAGCTCAACAGGGGCTAGGTATGCGAGTAGCTGGCAAAGTACATAATTTAAACCTTATATTAAAAGCTCAAACAGTTTTTTTTTTAAGAATTACAGATACATTATTATTTGACGAATATCAATGCTACTTTTGTATATAGCTTTCAAAATAATGTTTTATTTTATAGTAGTAAGCAAAAAGGAGAACCACCAATGGCAAGAAGAGCAACAAAAGTACCGGTTAAAAAGAAAAAAACTGCTAAACGGAAATCTAAGGCACGAAAATCACTCGCCAGAGCGGCTGAGACCGTAACCCCGTTAGCGAGTCTACGCGAAGAAATCGACAACCTGTTTGAACGCTTCTCAGAAGACTGGCCCAGCCTACCGCGACTCTTCGGTCGAGGGTGGACCTATCCCTTCGCCGACCTTGAACGACGCTTTAGCGTTCCAAGACTCGAGCTTACCCCGCGCGTGGATGTCAGCGAAAGTGAGGATGGCTACGCTATCACAATGGAATTACCGGGGATGACTGACAAAGACATCGAACTCACTCTCAGTGACGATTCCCTGACGGTGAAAGGCGAGAAAAAAGAAGAACGAGAAGAGAAAAAGAAAAACTACCACGTAACCGAACGCAGTTACGGATCGTTTCAACGCACCTTTCGAGTACCCAGTGGCGTTGACCACAATAAAGTAGAAGCCTCTTGTACCAAGGGCGTATTAAATATATCGCTACCCAAAACCGAAGTTGCGAAAAAAGAGAAACGATCTATTAAGGTCAAGACTGCCTAACAAAAAAGGCACTGATAGTTTTTATTAAGAGTAATGAAATATGGCTTTAGAACAGCTATGGTCAGTTGAGTTTGTCTCTGAGTTAGGCTCTGAAGGCGGGGGCGTTGTTGTATTGGAGGATGGAAAAATATTGGGCGGAAATAATAATTATTTTTACATTGGAAGTTATGATCTTATGAATGATAAATTCAATGCTACAATTGATATAAAACATTATCATGGAAAATGTAATCCAATATTCGGGAAACAAGAAGAATTTATTCTTAAATTGACTGGGAATTCTGATGAGGAAGAGATGCTACTTACAGCGCATATGCTTGAAGATCCATCTAGAGAGATTCATGTGAGATTAAAGTATCATACTGAGATATTTCATAAATTAAGCGTTTAAGTTACACGTAAATTTCAAACAAGATTGAAGATATAGCTCCTCTAGTTTATTCAAATTTCTCATTTGATAAACTAAAGCGGCTAAATGGTGGACTTATAAAATTAAGTTGGGTCTTAGTTAATTCATAATATATCAAATAGATGATTTAATTAACTAAACACAAAATGCCAAAAAAACTTTATCAAATAGTTCTATTTGTCTCACTCATAATCATTTTTATATCTTCATGTAAGACATCTCCAACAGGTCGTTCACAACTCCACCTCATTCCTGCAGAACAAATGAATCAAATGGGGATTGCGGCTTATGAAGAACTGAAGAAAAAGACACCAAAATCCAATGATACATCGATAAATCGTTACGTTGCTTGTGTGGCAGATACAATTACACATGAGGTAAACCTAAATTCTCAATGGGAGGTCACCGTTTTTAAAGATAAAGCCGTAAACGCCTTTGCCTTACCAGGAGGTAAAATAGGTGTCTATACAGGATTACTACAAGTAACAGAAAATCAATCTCAACTTGCAGCGGTTGTAGCACATGAAGTTGCACACGTAATTGCTGAACATGCAAATGCGCGCGTATCGGCATCTTATGCAACCGGTGCAAGTCTGAAATTAGTAGAAGTAATTACAGGTGCTACAACACCCGGTAAACAACGACTACTCGGATTACTTGGAGTGGGCGCTCAATACGGAGTACTCATGCCCTATGGGCGTGGTCAAGAAAGTGAAGCAGATATATTAGGCTTAGACTATATGGCCATGGCTGGATTTGATCCTCGTGAAAGTGTTGTCTTATGGCGCAACATGTCAAAACAAGGTGGTGCAAAGCCACCGGAATTATTGTCTACTCATCCAGCAGATCAATCTCGCATTCGAGATTTAAACACTCGCATGCCTCATGCGTTAAAATTCTATGAAGCTGCACGAGCAAAAGGTAAAAAGCCAAAATGTAAATAGCTTTAGCATTTAGTAAAATTATGTGACTAGCTTAATTATCAATCCTCTGCAAACGCATTAGTTGTCTATCGCTTGCCACATAGTTGGAAGATCTGCAATAGAATCCAAGACTTTATATGGTGTAATGTCACTATCTAAATCTTTATCTTGAAATTTTCCAGTTTTTACTAATATCCCTCGAATACCACACTGTTGTGCACCAGCTATGTCAGCTCGTATATCGTCCCCAATCATTATTACATTATCTGCATTTATTCCAAGTAGATTTAAAGCCGCAGCATAAAATTCTTTTGCTGGTTTACCGAGTACAATAGCTTTTTTACCTGAAGCATATTCAAGTGCAACTACAAATGGTGCTACATCCAAACGCAGGCCCTCTGTTGCACGCCAATACCGAGACATACCTAATGCTATTAATTTAGAGTTTGGATTCTCGATTAGTATTTTAAATGCGTGATTCAATAATGAATATGTCCATGCTTCTCCAAGATCGCCAACTATAATTGCATCTGCTGTAATGGATGCATCATCTGCTAATGTAAAACCACTAAATTCTTGCTTTGTGATTTCAGGAACAAGTAAATAAATGTCCCCTGAAACATTCTCCTTTAACCATCTACATGCAGCTACAGCAGGTGTCAGTATTGTTTTGATATTTATTTCGATATCCATACTCATCAACTTTTTTACTAATGCTGTACGTGGCCTTGAAGTAGTGTTGGTGAGAAAAAGATGTGGAATGTTGTTGTTTTGTATCCAATGAATGCAATCTATCGCACCCTTAATTGGTTTATTGCTAACATATAGAACACCATCTAGATCAACCAACAATGCTTTAGTAGATTGCATGTTCTTTTATAAGTTTTGTGAATACTTTTTAGCACTGCTTTAATAAAGAACTTTGGTAACATAGAACAAATAACCAAACATTGACAAATATCAACTTGTAGCAAATTCAAAACTGCTTAGATAGAAAAATAAATATAAGAAATTATTTAATGTTGTATAGGTATATTTGTTTATATTATTAAATAGTATTGGTAATTGACACCAATCAAATTCTATTGACAGATTTTGGTTCATTATTTTTATATGTATTAGTTTAGTCATCTAAATTATGAATTAATGGAGATTTATAAATGCCAATTAAAAAACTTGATAATAGTGAATGGTCTGAATACTTCGATAAAGTTTCTAAGACCATTGGATCTAAGAATGTTGAAATCGAAATAGCGGGCCTGTCATTGGGTGATCAAATTGAGGTATCAAGTTTACCGCTCAATGGGCTTACTTATGACGCTAAAAATGACTTACTGGAAGTTGTGACTGAATCAGTTGATCATATAATTCATCATCCAAAGGTAATACATGCAGATTATGGTTCGGATGGTTTACATAGTGTGGAGGTAATCGATGCAGACGACAACCACCAAATCATTAAGTTTACAGAACCAGTAGCACTACCGGCGCCAAGTTTATAACGTATAATATATTTTGTTTGCTTGGCAATGCCTTATGTAAATGTAAAAGATCTGCCAAAATCAGTACAAGATCATCTTCCAAAGCATGCGCAAGAAATTTACAAAGAGGCATTCAATCATGCGTGGGAGGAATATGCAGACGCACATAAACGCCGGAGCAAGATCTCTAGAGAAGCTATTGCCCATAAGGTAGCTTGGGCAGCGGTAAAACTAAAATATAAAAAGCGTGCTGATCAATGGGTTGCAAAAACTATGCATTAATCTCATTTAACGATATTTATATACACCACTTCACTATTTATACAATTGAAATGTTGTGGCGCGAAATGATCATGCTCTTGAGATCTAAATTTAACTTAATGAGGATCAATTTGCTGCTTAGATAGAAATGTACAATTAATTTATTAGAAAAATTATATAATAGTAAAAATTTACTCTTCATGCCTAACATATTTGTAATTGCCGCAGATAACACCTGCGCCCGTGTATTTCATTCTTCATCCTCGCAAGGTTCTCTGGAAGAAAAAACAGTATTGGTTCATCCCGAAAACCGGCTTCCGGAGAAAAATATGGGTAGTGATCGGCAAGGTTATTCTTTTTCTAGTCATGGTCATGGGCGTAAAGTTTTATCTAAACGTGTCGATCCTAAAGAGCATGGAATTAAACAATTCGTAAAAGAAATTTCTGAGTATTTAAAAAATTCAGAAGCGAATAATGAATTTGATCAACTTATTATCATTGCAGCACCAAAATTACTAGGAACCCTTAAAAAGCAATTAAACAATAGCATTAGAAAGCTTATTATATATGAACTTAACAAAAACATTGCAAAATTGAGTGCAGCAGAAATCCGCGAATATTTACCTAAATATTTAAATCAGCCAAATTTTGAGTAAATTTTCGATTGAACAATAGATACATTCATAACATAACTGACATTAATTTTATATATAATGAATTAATTGCTACTATTCATATTAATATTAATCATGGGTATAGATGCGGATGAGTCAAGAAGAATTACATCAACTTCTCAACAAGCTGCGAGTCGAATTAGAGAAATTAGAGATTAACAGCGACGCACACCAAGATCTTAGTCAATTAATTACTAATGTTGAGCATCAAATTGAGAGACTGGAAGATAAGCAACATAAAGTTTCATTGACAGAGAATCTCCGAACCCATATTGAAAAATTCGAAGTTGAGCATCCAAGAATTACTGGAATATTAAACGATATAATGATGAAACTTACGAATATAGGAATTTAGTCTTTTTGCTAAGTAGAATACTTTATGCGAGACACGGGAATATCAAATACGGGGTGAACTTTCGCCTCATCAGGTCTCTATTGGGAAGTATAATGCGCTCATCATGTACATACATCCCATGTCCTGCATAAGATGGTTACGTAAACTATACGCGCTACAAAAATATATTATATAAAAATGAATGATGATTATTGATCTAGAGCATCTACAAAGTTGAAATATGTTAAGTCACGGTAATTTTTTCTGGATTTAGTCTAATACAGCACCAGTAATAGGGTTGGGCCTATATGTTGTGCAGCCTTTAAGTTTGTTCTCAAATGCCATCATATAAAGAGAACGAAATTCATCAAAAGAATAATCCTCAGGGACATTTATCGTTTTTGATATGGCGTTGTCTACATATGGTTGTAATGCGGCTTGCATTTTTAAATGTTCTGTTGGTGATAATATTTTTGCATCAATAAATTGCGGAGGTAGTGGCATATTTTTATCATTTATGCGTTCCCAGAGTGTATAAGCGTGATCTTTTAAAGAGTATTTTGTATAGCTTCCGTCCATTTCTAATACTTGACGTGTGTAGGAAAAATCAAATACAGGTTCAATGCCACTTGAAATGTTGTTTGCAAGGATGCTAGTAGTTCCCGTGGGCGCAATTGTCGTGAGGTGACTATTGCGAATACCATGATTGTTAATATCTGCTCTTATTTTTTCGGGTAAGGTCTGTATGAAGTGTCCCTTAAGATATTTTTCTTTTTCGAAATAGGTGAAAGCCCCTTTATCCTTGGCTAATTTAATTGATGTGCGGTATGCTGTGTGACAAATTGTTTTCATAATTTTTGCCGCAATATCACGCGCTGGTTGTTTACCGTAATGAAGACCAAGCATAATGAGCATGTCGGCAAGTCCAGTAAAACCTAATCCTATGCGTCGGCAATTCAGCGCTTGTGTTGATTGTTCAGGCAGCGGGAATAGTGAAGTATCAATAACATTGTCTAACATGCGTGTTGCTACAGCTGTAGTTGCTTCAATTCCCTGTAGATCTAAATTAGCGTTTTCTGTGAAAGGTTTATGTACAAAACGCGTAAGATTTATCGCACCTAGATCACAAGCGCCATATGGAGGTAGTGGAATTTCACCGCACGGATTGGTTGCAGTAATATATTCTTTATACCAAAGATTATTCTGGTAATTTATCCTATCGATGAATAACACGCCCGGTTCCGCATATTCATATGTTGCACGCATAATTTTTTCCCATAATGCTCTAGCTTGGATGACATCTACAACTTTGCACAGCACGGGATCAGAATTGCCTGACCACTGACGCATAATAGTCTCAAATTGCGGTTTATTTTCTTCAGCGAGTTCGAATGTAGGAAAAACTAAATGCCAATCATCATTATTTTGCACGGCTTTGATGAAATCATCAGTCACTAGTATAGAAAGATTAAAGTGTCTTAGTTCTTTACTGTTTTGTTTTGCTGCAATAAACTCTTCGATATCGGGATGATCGCAGCGCAAAGTAGCCATCATTGCTCCACGACGTGCGCCAGTGGAGAGTAACGTAGCGCACATGCTGTCCCATATACGCATAAATGAAATAGGGCCTGAGGCGATGGTTCCAGTTGCCCTTGCAGGTGAGCCACGCGGACGCAAAGTTGAAAAATCATAACCAACTCCACCGCCTTGTTGCATGGTAAGCGCACCTTCTTTGAGATTATCAAAGATGCTTTCCATCGAATCATGAATCACACCCATGACGAAACAATTAAATAAGGTAACTCGGTGTTGTGTTCCTGCACCTGCGTAAATACGGCCACCAGGTATAAATTTAAATCCTTCTAATACATTAAAAAACTGATGTTCCCAATATTCTTTGTCATTAGTTTCAACGTCAGCTAACGTTTTGGCGATACGATGCCATGTATCTTCAATAGTTTGATCATGTATAACATCACCATCACGATATCGATATTTGCTGTCCCAGATATGTCTTGAAATGTCGGTTTGAAGATATTGTTTGCTCATTATAGTAGGGTATTTGTTTATAAGGGCAACAATCCATATATCAGAAAATTAATTAGTAGATAGGGTATTAATATGGCTAATTAAGCAAAATTTAATTGATGTGAGTCAACTCAGTGGTTCTAAATTAATTATATTTGCTTATTAATAATTAGAATGTGTAATTAGTGCGAACGCAAATCCTGATTACATTTAGAAGGGTTCCATATTCTGATGCTGTAGAAACGAATATTCTCAATAATGTAGAAAATTGAGAAGTTTTGTACACGAATTATAATTTATTGAGTATTAATTAAGGCAACACATAATCCTCATCATAAAAGCAATCTGTATTATGTGCACATTGAAATAGCAGTGTCAGAAAAGAATAAAATTGTAAGTCATGAAAATTGTGCTAAATATACATATGAGAATGTATATAGCATGATTCGAGATGCATATGATGCAGCATGGTGTCAATTTTTAGCAGATTATGCACGTTTTTATAGAGGTGATGTAAAGAACCATCAATATTTACAGCATAATGAGAATTCTAGATTATTTTTGTATGGTTTCAAGATACAACAATAATTCAAATATTCGTCCTCTCACTAGTGTTTCAGAATAACGCGGACTTATATTGAGCCAATTTTCAGAACTAAAACGATTTCCCCAAATTGGCATGGCACGTGTTCCGTGGGATTTAATTTCCTCACGTCCGTCTATAATGCGATATAGCGTGCTAAAGGGAAATACACCATTATTTCTTTTTTTTATTTGTGTGAGATCTGCAGGATTATCTTTTAATACAAAGCCATATACACCATGTCCCTTGGCATCAATTCCGTGACAGAGTGAACATGTTTGTTCATACTCTTTATTGCCCATTTTAATCGCATCTTTTGTTTCTTCTAATAATTTTTGCTTGGTAAGGCGTTCTTTGGTTTGCTCATCTGAAGCAATATTAATTTCCTTTTGAGCCTTGATAATTTCTTCAACTTCTTGTGCATAAGTTGTGTTGACAATTAAGCTTATTAGACATATAGCTAGAACTAAAAATAGACATTGGTTATATTTTTTTTGCATAAAATTATTAACATTTAAAAAGAATGCTTGAATATACCTGCATCGTAATTAAAACTGATTTGATATAAATCATTTAAAGTTACAAAACTACTTTTTAATTACATTATTCATTAACACCTATATAGAATATCAAGATTCAATTGAGATAACGATATTTTTAGTTAATGGTTATCATTTTGCTAATATAAATATTCGCTAAATAAGCAAAAGTGTTTATTAAAAAAATACGTAATGGAATGATCCGTATACTTAGAATCATCACAATTTGATTGATCACTGACCAGCAAAATATAGGGTCCAAAAGGCATAGTTCATCGTATAGATTACTGATATAGATCAACATTATTTCAAGTAACTAATGTATGGTTAATAGAATTGAAAATATTGTTAGGTATTCTTAATGAAAAATATAGAGAGAGTTGGTTCTATGAACATTGAAACAAATAGGTCAGTGCTAATTGAAAGGCAAGCTAACTTACATAATGATGTAATAGCCATTCAGAACGAATTGGACATATTACAGGCATTACTGAAGAAGGCAGAAGAAGAGCTTGTAGAAATTCAAATTAAATTAGGAGAACTTGAGGGATCCAGTACTATTAAGTTAGCTTATGCAAGTTAATTAAAATTATTAATAAGTATTAATCGCCAAATTTCTGACACAGCTGTCGGTTTTTATCGAATGGTTGATTCGATCGTTTTTTAATTCATATTAAGAAGATTGAGTCTTCTTATACTCTTTCAAGGGCAAGCTATATAGCCGTAGTAAGTTTAAATCCCAGTTTCTCGTTTTGCGGCTTTGCTGAGTAGTTCTGTAAGTGGGTTAACAATATCGATGGGTAATGGGAACACAATAGTTGAACTCTTTTCTCCAGCAATTTCAGTAAGAGTTTGTAAATAACGTAGCTGTAATGCTTGAGGTTGTTGTGCCAAAATTTGTGACGCTTCAAGTAATTTATGTGAAGCTTGTTGTTCACCTTCGGCATGAATGATCTTCGCACGTCTTTCGCGTTCTGCTTCTGCCTGCTTAGCAATTGCACGAATCATACTTTCATCTATATCTACGTGTTTAATTTCGACGTTGGAAACTTTAATGCCCCATGCATCGGTGTGCTGGTCTAGGATTAGTTGTATATGCTGATTTAGCTTGTCACGTTCTGCTAGCATCTCGTCAAGATCATGTTGGCCCAGTACAGATCGTAACGTTGTCTGCGCTAATTGACTCGTTGCTTCTAAAAAGTGCTCTACTTGTATAATAGCCTTTTTAGGTTCTATAACACGAAAATAAACCACTGCATTGACTTTTACTGACACATTATCATGTGAAATAACATCTTGAGTAGGAACATCCATGACAATCGTTCGTAAATCAACACGTACCATTTGTTGAATGACAGGAACGATGATAATTAATCCTGGGCCCTTTACTTTCCAAAATCTTCCCAATAAAAATACGACAGCGCGCTCATACTCTCGCATGACTCTAAACCACGATAAAATAAACATTATGATTAGTACTATAAATATGGCCCAATAAATCATGATAATTCCTCCGTTGTAGAGTTCTCTGGTTCAACGACTAATGTAAGTCCATCTATTCCAGTAACGCGAATCCGTTGTCCCGGTAGAATTGGAACTTGTGATCTTGCTTGCCAGTTTTCACTATGTACTCTTACTCGACCATAATTTTCCACTGCCTCTATTACTTCGCCTGTAGTACCAATTAATTCTTCACTACCACTTACAATTGGTTTTTTGCGAACTTTAAGGACCATTGTTAAAATAGAAAAAAAGAACAACGCATTTACTATTGCAAATGTGGAAATAAATGGAATCGATATTCCAAAACCCTCATAGTCTGTATCAATTAAAATTATTGAACCAATTACAAACGCAATCGCTCCTCCAATACCAAGCGCACCAAAGCTTGGGACAAACGCTTCACCAACCATAAATAAAATACCTAATAAAATTAGTGCAAGACCTGCATAGTTTATTGGTAATACTTGAGCCGCATAAAGTGCAAGTAGTATACATATCCCACCCAATACACCAGGTAACACAAAACCAGGATTTAACATTTCATAAATTAAACCGAACATCCCCAGAGTCATTAATATTGGAAGAATGTTTGGATCAGTAATAACCGATAGTAATTTGTTGCGCCAATCTGGTTCGACATAATGTATTGACGCAGATTTGGTAGCTAGCTTGCGTTCTTGGCCTAAGATATTTATGGGATGATCGTTTAGTTTTTCTAATAACTCTGTAGTATTGTTTGCAATAAGATCAATAACATTAATTTCAATTGCTTCTTCAGCAGATAGACTACTTGCACTACGCACTGCCTCTTCCGCCCATTCAACATTGCGACCGCGTAATTGAGCAAGCCCACGAATATAAGCTGCTGCATCATTCACAATTTTCCTTTGCATTGCGCTAGGTAGATGCTTGTTATCTTTAGAATCTTCTTTATCTATTTCATCATCTTTCGATGCTTCCTCGTCGGAAGGTTTTGGGGAACCTGGAAACTCTGGCATACCTCCAATTTCTACAGGCGTCGCAGCGCCTAAAGTTGTTGCGGGGGCCATTGCTGCAATATGCGATGCATAAAGGATGTAGGTTCCTGCACTCGCTGCGCGCGCACCACTCGGTGACACAAAAGTGGCGACTGGTACAGATGAGGAGATAATACCTTGAATGATATCTCGCATCGCGGTATCCAGTCCTCCTGGCGTATCCATTTTTAGTATCACTAGTTCTGCACCTACATTCAAAGCTTCCTCAAATCCATGTAGAACATAATCACTGGTGGCGGGTCCAATGGGGCCACTGATAGTTACTACGACAACTCGCGTATTGTTGTTGGTATCATCGCCATATACTAATGGGAGCATACCAAGCAGCACCAAAAACAGGAGCTTCTTGAGCCGCATCAGTCCATGGCTATAAGTGAGAGTTTTATTTCTATTCATTTTCAAGAGTTAAGCTAAGGCATTACTTTAAATACACTCCTTAAGAGTAAATAGTGTTGTCTTAAGTCAATTTTCTGCTGTTTTTATCATATGAATTAGTATTACTAATAGCTATATGCTTATGATGCGTGCCTTAGCGATTGATAAACATCTATTTAATTGACATTACGCATTTATATGGTAGAAAAAGTAAGTATTGTTTTTTTTAGCATTATGGAAAAGTCATTAACTATTTTCGTGACCATTAGAGTATTGAATATATATTGATTAAGTACTTGAGAGATTTACGATGAAACCCATACTTGATAAATTGCACGACGATCATAAAAATTTTAGCCAGCTCTTATCTTTTTTAGACAGACAGTTAAACCTGCTAGAAGAATATGAACACTCGGATCTTGCTTCCACATTAGATGCGATAAAGTATATGAAGGAATATCCGGATTATGTGCATCATCCATTAGAAAATACCGTATTTAAATATTTCCTTGAACATTATACAGAAGCTCACGAGAAGATTGTTGAATTACTGCATGAACATGATGAAATGCCAATACTTACTGAAAAGCTCTTAAGTATGCTAGAAGGTGTGCTTGCGGATGTACCACAAAAAAGAGAAAATCTTTGTACCTCTTTAAGAAAATATATTTCTGTTCAAAGAGAACATATGAATCTAGAAGAGGCTCATGTATATCCTATTTTGATTTCAACACTCGATGAAAATGATTGGGAAAAAATAGATAGTGAATTAGCACATATACAAGATCCCTTATTTGGTGAAAAAGTAGAAAAATCATATCAGGGGCTTTATCAACAAATTATGAGTGAAGCATTGTGAGGCTTCATAAAGTACGAGGTTTAATTCGTACCCCATCAACTATTTGATCACTGGGATGTAGAATAATTTGTGAATCCTCGGATAATCCTTCTAAGATTTCAGCTTCTAGGCCATTGCGTTGACCAATATCAATGTGTTGTAGCCTTGCTCGGCCTTGTTGTTCAACGAACACAGACCAAGTATCACCATCGCGAAATAGCGCTGTTAAAGGCACTTTTTTAACACTATCGCTCTCCCAGAGTACGACACGCGCATCAACTTGATAGCCATGACCTAATCGTTGCCAAATTTCCTGTGGGTCGGTTATATCTATAATGACATTTACACGCTGTTCATCAATACCCAGTGCAGAAGTTTTAGTAAAGCCAAATGGCTCTATTCTTTGCACGATTCCTTGTAGCGCAAATTCTCCACCCCATTCTTCAATAATAACGCGCTGACTAGGTTGAATACGCACAGCATCATAAGATAAAAAATCTACTACGATTTCTAAATTAGTTGGATCACCAATTTCAACTAATGGTGTGCCCATTGTTATAACACCCTCACTTTCATGCAAAACCTGCAAGATTTTTCCACTTACCGGTGCAAGAATAGTAATGCACTCACAATCCTTGTCATCGGGCTGTATGTCAGCTGGAGACACAAGATGTGCTTGCGCTTGTACCAAGTCATATTGACGAGCACGAACAGATGCCTTTGCTGTATTCACCGCAGCATTTTTGGTTTTATAGTCACGTTTAGCAGTATCTAACTCTCGTTCTGATATAACTTGTTTTTTAATTAGTTTGTTTGCTCGTTCTAATTCTGTAACCGCAAATTCAAACTCAGATTCAGCTTCTACAAGTTGGGCTTGAGCAACAGTAAGTGATGCTTCTGCAGCTTGAACTGCAGCGCGCGCTTCTTCTTCACTACGGATGTCGAGAAATTCTGGATCGATTGGTTTAATTTGAGCAACTAATGTTTGTGCGGCAATGACATCATCGCCGACCTCTGCATTGATGCGCAACATGTGTCCAGTTACAGGTGCAGATAGCACATATACATCTCGAACACGTGTTTCACCTTCTTCTTCCACAGTGACGATTAAGGGGCCGCGCTGTACTTTTGTAAGATCTACCGCAATGGGTTGTGGGCGAAATGCAATAAAAAGCCCGACTAATAATAAAATTAGAATAATCAACCAAAAAATACTACGTCGCCATTTTGCATTCATATTTATTTTTTATTCTCTAGTTTTAAGTACTTTGATTAGATTTAATTGATCTAGTTGTCTTCTAACCATAAAGGCTGAGATAGTTGTGGCAGCTAAAGTTATTAATATAGCTTTGCCGTAGGTTGAAGGATGTATTACCAGCGGGACTCGATATAGTTCAGTTTCAAATGAACTAGTCATAATCCAGGCGAGACCGCTTCCGACTATGCAGCCTATAGGTAAGCCCATTGCGATTAATAGACCCACCTCTCCAAGTAATATGTATGAGATCTCAGTTTTGGTGAAACCAAGTACACGCAAAGTTGCTAGTTCGCGTCCGCGCTCAGATAATGCAATACGCGTACTGTTGTAGACTAATCCAAAGGCAAGTGCGCAGGCAAAACTAGCAAAAAAAGTAACAAATATAATGAGTGTTTCTGCCATCGTTTCGTTAAAGGTATTGACGGCAGCCTTTCGTAAAGTTACTGCGGCTACATCAGGAATGTCTTTAAGCTTGGCAAACAATTTTGATTCATATTTTTCATCTACAAGTAAACTCATATACTCTACTTGTCGTCCTTCTTTCATGAGTCGATTGAGTGCATAGAGATTTATATAAGCTGGCATAGCGATATAAGATTCAAAAATATCAACTACAGGTATAAGGATTTCTGGCCTGCGTTCTTCAAGCACTTGTACTCGCACAGAATCGCCAATCTCTACATGCAGCTTTTCAGCTAGTTTACTGTTTAAGGAAAGTCCCTCAGGATATACTGAAATAATACCTCGCTGAACATCATGTACTGGACTAAGCTTTGCATTGGGCATAATACCTTGTAATGTGCCGCGATGACTTCGATTACCTACCAGAAATTTTGCGCTTACAATACGGGCCGGTTCTACACTTAAAACACCTGGAAAATGAGCAAGCTCATATACCACTTCGTTGCCTTGTGCACTGGTCAAACCAATAGTGACATCTTGACGTTGTGCATCAAAAAAATAAACATCGATAATTTCTTGTATAGCATCAAACCATTGCATTGCCATAATCAATACACCAACAGCAAATGCGACACCGATACTTGTAAGCATTGAACGTATCGGCCAACGTGCAAGTTGCCGAAAAATAATTCGTGTTGGTTGATCTAACCAAGATAAAAGCTCTGTAATTACGTTATGCCTTTGTCGGTAAACGGGTGGTGACGGAGGTTGCATGGCTTCTGCCGGCGGTAGTGTTGCCGCTTTATATACAGCACGCATTGAACCCACTAACGCAGCAGCCAAACTTATTAAAGCACTAATGGCGAAAGTAAACAGACTGGGTTGATAATATAGAAATGGGAAACGAAAAAAGTCCGCATATAGTTCAGTATTATATCTTCCTAGCCAAGCTCCGATTATCCAACCCAGTAGAATGCCAACAGCTGAAATTGCCATCACCATGCGTGCATAGTGCCAGGCAACTTGCAGACGCGTGTAGCCAAAAGCCTTAAGTAAGCCAATTTCAGCTCGCTCAGTAGCAATAAGTCTAGACAACACCATCTGTGTAAGAAATGCAGCGACTGTTAGAAAGATACTCGGTAACAACATACCTATTGTGCGTAGCTGTCTTATCTCATTCATTAGAAACCAATTTGAAACTTGGTCCTTACGCGCAATAGCGCCAATACTTCCATAATTTTTTGTAAGTTGATCCAAGCGCTTAATTACAAAATTTGGTTCGGTATTCACTAATAATGAAAGCGAGACATCATTGAAGGCTCCATCTAGATCATATGCGGATGCCAATGCTTCTTGTCCCATCCACAAGATTCCAAAACGCTTATCGTCTGGCATCAGTGCGCCAGGCCCGATGGCATAAACATATTCAGGAGAAAGTGCAATGCCAACAATATCAAGAGTACGTTTATTTCCATTCAATATGACTTTTAGTTGATCACCAGGTTGTAATTTATGTGCATCAGCAAAGGGTTCACTCAGCACTACTTCATCTATATGGCCTGGAGATACTAATCGACCTTTACGTAGAGCGATTTGATTTAGTAGGGGCTTTCCACGTTCCGGAGTCGAAACCAGCTGACCAATAACAGGCTCTTCAAAGCCCTCAATATCTAATGTTGCAATTTTTACAATTCGAGTCTGTACAGTTTGCACACCAGGAATGCCTGCAATTCGATTTTTTAATTGCAAAGGCGCGCGTTCTAAGCCAGAAAAGATATCTGCAAACCGATAGCGTTCGTAATATGCATTTGCAGTATCTCTTAATGATTCAAGTGTACTCAGTGACATAACGAGTACAGCCACTCCAGATGCAATAACCAAGCCTATTGCTAACACTTGTCCACGTAGTCGCCAAAGGTCACGTATCAATTTGCGATTAAGTATATGCATTACCAGACCAACTCTTGCGGTTCGCGACGTTGAGGATTTTGGGTAATAGAGGTAATTTGCCCATCTGCTAATGTAATCGCACGATCTGACATATCTGAGATAACTGCATTATGAGTAATAAGGATTGTTGTAGTGCCAAGTTCGCGGTTTACTCGAGCTATTGCATCGAGAACGATAATTCCAGTTTGGCTATCTAATGCACCAGTAGGCTCATCACATAATAAAATGGCAGGGCGTTTAGCAATTGCTCGTGCAATAGCAACACGTTGTTGTTCGCCCCCAGATAGTTGTGCGGGAAAATGATTTATCCTTTCACTTAAGCCAACAATTGCTAATGCATCAGCAGCATCCATAGGAGCTTTGGTGATTTCCGTAACTAATGCGACATTTTCAAGTGCGGTTAGGCTTGGTATCAAGTTATAAAACTGAAATACGAATCCAACATTTTCTCTACGAAAAATGGTAAGTTCATAATCGTTATAGGAAGTAAGTTCATCGTTGTAAAAAAATACTTGGCCAGAAGTTGGTGTATCTAAGCCGCCAATGATGTTAAGTAATGTCGATTTTCCACTTCCAGAGGCGCCCAATAAAACCACTAATTCAGATTCATACAGTGAAAGATCTACGCCTCGTAGTGCATGTACTTTCACTTCTCCTGTCTGATAAATTTTACTTAGAGCTTTTGTGCTGAGAGTAATTTTTCGCTTTTCACTGTCAAGCTGTGTTTTACTATGGTTTGTTACTACATGTTTCATTCCATAGCACTCACATATAGATAAAAGTCAGCAGTTATGTTCCTTGCTGACCAAGGACTTGTATTTTCTTAACCCATTTCATACGTTTATCATTGCTAGAATCGACCATTCCAATCAAATTATATTTAACTGGTTTGATGCCTGACAAACCTAGGATATTTCTTTGGAAACTTTTTAGACTATGTGCTCTAAAAAACCAGCGATATAAAAAAGCAGGCATACCCATGGTGACGATAATGCGAGCTGATTTTCCCATTAGTAATTTTTTTGGCATATTCTTTGATTCATTGCTAATTGCAAATCCATAGCGAAACGTTTGTTCAAAAAAACCTTTGAGTAAAGCAGGCATGTCGCCTAACCATAGCGGATAGATTATTACAATATGATCCGACCAACTAATTTTTTCTTGTGCAGTATTTATATCCTTTGGTGTCAAACCACTTTCAAATTCATCTTTGTTGTGAATAATTGGAAAATTTAGTTCCGCAACATTAATTTCTTTTACACTATGATCACCATTCTCGGCGCCAACTTTATATGCATTAGCTAAAGAATGACAGAAATGTTGTTTAGTAGAATCGGGATGACCTTGTATGATAAGGACATGTTTTGGCATGAATTACTACTAGCACTGAGAGCTAATAACAAATTGTATTTAAGGCTTAATGTAGTTTTAGCATAGCAAGAATATCGGATTCTGCTTGTAGCCAGTCTTCTTCTTCAAAGCCCGGAATAAATCCCCGTTGCTCAGCCTTATAGTAAGCGGCCTCTGCTATCATCTCTTGAAAGTCTTGATCAGAAGGGTAGTTTGTTTTCTTTTTTGGCTTGATAGATACGACTGGTTTCTTTTTTAGTGATTTCACAGTGGTTGACATGGCGTCCTCCAATTATTAAATTTTATCGACTTATAATGCTCTTACAACTAGCTTACTCGCGTATTGACATGCGTCAATGCATATTACGCATATTAACTTCAAGATTTCTAAGAATTCAAAATTACTCAACATGGACTATAAAGATTATTACAAGACCTTGGGCGTTGATCGTGACACCAAGCAGGAAGAAATTAAGCGTGCTTATCGCAAATTAGCCAGAAAATATCATCCAGATGTAAGCAAAGAAGTAGATGCTGAAGCACGGTTTAAGGAAGTTCGAGAAGCTTACGAAGTACTCAAAGATCCAGAAAAAAGAGCGGCCTATGACCAACTTGGTGCAAATTGGAAAGCGGGTCAAGAGTTTCATCCTCCTCCAAATTGGGATGCGGGGTTTGAATTTAGTGGCGGTGGCTATACAGATGTAGATGATTCCTTATTTAGTAATTTTTTTGAGTCATTATTTGGTCACGGCTTTAGATCATCGCAAAGAAGAGGAGCACATCCTGGTTTTCGTTCACGTGGCGAAGATCATCATGCTAAGGTATTGATCGATCTAGAAGATTCTTATCGAGGAGCGGTGCGAGACATTACCCTGCGTACACCTGAATTAGATAGTAATGGGCATATTGTAAATAAAGAGCGCAAGCTGACAGTAAAAATACCAAAAGGAGTTAAACAAGGTCAGAAGATTCGCCTTGTTGGACAAGGTTCAGCTGGAGTAAGTGGCGGTGAAGTTGGTGATCTTTATCTTGAGATTGAATTTAAGTCACACGCTTTATATCGCGTAGAAGGTCGTGACGTTTATTTAAATCTACCCATAACACCCTGGGAGGCTGCATTAGGTGCGACTGTTAAAATTCCAACTCCAGTTGGTAAATTGGATCTTAAAATTCCTCCAAGCACATCAGGTGGACGTAAGCTACGTTTAATAGGTCAAGGTATTCCTGGTAGTCCGGCTGGTGATATTTATGTAATTCTGCAAATTACTTTACCATCCGCAGATAGTGAGGCGGCTAAAGCACTCTACCGCAAGATGGAACAGGAGCTAGCATTTAACCCACGCTCTAAGTTAGGAGTTTAATTATTTATGAATAATAAATTAATTACAGGAGTTGTGTTAGATCAACAAATTGAATTTTCTTTAAGTGATATTTGTCATGTCTGCAATCGTCATGCTGAATGGGTAATAGAGCTAGTTGCAGAGGGTATATTAGATCCAATTGGTGATGATCAAAATCAATGGCGCTTCACAGGTCCTAGTTTACACAAGGCACATACTGCGATGCGATTAGAACGTGATCTTGGACTAAATCTTGAGGGTGTTGCATTGGCACTTGAATTAATAGAACAAATTGAACAATTGAGAGAACGTTTATATAGGCATGAAGCCAAAGAATAATTTTCATTAACAGCAACTTATTCATTTCATATTGTCACTAACTTGATAGGGATCAATACCATACCTCTAGTGTTCAATTTAACTTAAATTACATTAAGTTAAATATGGAGAATTCTAATGTCGAACTTTGTCAAGCTCCGTCACAATATGGTAGAGAATCAAACTGCTGCTCATGGAGTATGTTCCGAACTAGTATTAAACGTGATGAGAAAAGTACCTCGCGAGGCATTTGTTTCTAAGGGGCTACAGGAATTCGCCCATGAAGACACCCCAATACTCCTAAGAGTACATTACGTCCGTAAAGTAAAAAAATAATAGTTTTTTAAAAATTATTATTGCTAGTATTATTTCACAAACGAATTATTATTGAATAATTGATTTAAGGAATAATATATGCATTTATTTAAAATATTAAGAATAAGCTATTTAGTGCTATTTATGCTTATTAATACAACATTTAACCATGCATTTGCTGACACACTAAATAATGCAGTAGAGGCTGGTAAAGATGAATATGCACGTTCATGTGAACTTTGCCATGGAGTTACCGGCAAAGGGGATGGCCCTTATGCCGCTAGATTACTTATCAAACCTGCAGACCTAACAACTATAACAAAATCGAATAATGGAAAATTTCCAATTGCGAGCATTTACCGCATGATTGATGGAAGCGATGACATAACTTTTCATGGAGGAAGGCGCATGCCTATATGGGGTAGTCGCTATCGATCAGAAAGTATTTTTGAAGTTAATCCTGAGAAGGCGCAAACCTTTGTGCGTGGGCGTATCTTTGAACTGCTTTTATACTTGGATACGTTACAAGTCGAGTAGCAATATTCTTAAAATCTAATCATTCATTACCAATATTAGCGCTTGAAATTAATGCCCAGGACACCATACTAGTTGACATGGAACCTGAATTAGCCCATATCACTTGTCCGCATTGTGACGCAGTTAATCGCATGCCACATAGTAAGCTTGAGAAACATCCGAAATGTGGTAAATGTCATCAGTCACTATTCATAGGCAAACCTGTGGAATTAACAACTGCAAATTTTTCAAAAGTAATCAACAAAACTGATGTACCAGTCGTCGTCGATTTTTGGGCTCCATGGTGTGGGCCATGCAAAATGATGTCACCGATATTTGAACAAACCGCGATGACTGTTGAACCACGGGCACGTTTAGCCAAACTTAACACCGAGGTTGCTCAGAATATCGCTGCACAATATGGCATTCGCAGTATTCCTACGCTTGTCGTTTTTAAAAATGGTAAAGAAGTCACTCGCCAGACCGGAGCGTTGGATCAGGGGACCCTTTCACGCTTAATACAAGCTAATCTATAAGTTTGTTAAAAACATTTTTATGATATTTTAGCTACTATTTAGTTTGTATCAGGCCAATCTATGTCAAAAGGAAACGGACGTTCCTCAGTATTAAATGTTAAATAAAGAATTATTTGATATGTATAGGTTGCAAGTGCTTGGCCAAACTTCTGTAGCTTTTTGTTAGTCTCACCTGTAAATAGCAACCAGAAAAACTGCAATATCACAACGGCACTCACTACTACTCTTGAGACTGAGTAAAGCAGAATTACAACAAACATAAAAAAGAGCCGCAGCCAAGTAGATTTTGATTTAAAGTTTTTTGATAAATTCGTTGCGTCTTGTTTAGTTTCTATAATTTCATTATTTGATGATGTCTTCTCGCTCATGGGTAATCCTAAATGCTTAATCTTTGCATATAAAAACTGTATTTCTGATTAGCTAATATGCAAAGCCAATAAGATATAAAAAGCACTTGATTTAAAGCTCTTTTTAAAATTTTCATGTTGATCCAGGTCAATATGAAGAAGAATGTTACTTATTAAATTACATTATACAAGTAAAAGTAAAGTATATTTAAATATTTAACCAGGTATGGAATTTGAGTAGAAGTGATCGTGTTTATAAAATCTCAAATTACTGTTTTTGAATTAAGATCACTAGACTATCAAGAGTGATGGCAGGCAAATAATGACCTCATGCTCGATCATCTGATTAAGCATATACATCAGCAAAAGTTGTCATTGCTATAAATGGTATTATGTATTTCATGATGGTTTTATTACGTTTCAGAATAACAATACCGAAGATACAAGCTTAAATGGAATCCGCAGAGACTAATGCAAATGGAAATTCCCAGAATGGGATCCTTTACAAAATTATAGGCCTGTTTTTAACAGGAGATCTTGCACCTTTTTTGATATTAGTGTCGTTAATCGCAGGGTTGGTAGCAATATTTGTTACGCCTCGAGAAGAAGAGCCACAGATAGTTGTCCCTCTTGCTGACGTCCATATTCTTGCCCCTGGTCTTCCAGTAGAAGACGTAGAACGACAAGTCACAACTCGTTTAGAAAAATTACTTGCACAGATTGATGGCGTAGAACATGTGTATTCAGTTTCTAGGCCTGGTCAAGCTATCGTTACTGTACGATTTTTTGTTGGTGAAAAACGCGAGGAAAGTTTAGTAAAAATTTATAACAAGATTTATTCTAACATTGACAAAGTCCACCCAGACATAACTAGTTGGGTAGTAAAGCCTATTGAGATTGATGATGTTCCCATTGTTAATGTCAGCTTATGGAGTGATCGTCCTAATGAAATAGATGATTACGCTCTACGCCGAATCGCAGAAGAGCTTGAAATCGAACTTCAAGCTTTACCAGATACAAATCGTACGGAGGTCATAGGCGGGAGGCCCCGTGTAGTGCGTGTTGAGCTCGACCCTAATGCTTTAGCGGCACGACAGACAGCAGCGTTGGAAGTTGCCTGGGCACTAGGTGTTTCAAATGTGCGTCAGCCATCTGGAAACTTTGATCGATTAGATTATAACTTTACGGTAGAAACCGGTGATTTTTTTGGCGATGCACGTTCATTAGGACGTGCGGTTGTAAATGTTGTTGATGGTATTCCAGTTTTTTTAGAAGACATTGCTAAGGTTATCGACGGTCCTGCAGAGCGCACCGATTACACTTGGATTGGTTTCGGCCCCGCCGAATCTAATCCAAATTTATCATCAACTCAATCACTTTTCCCTGCAGTACATGTAACTGTTGCAAAGAAAAAAGGTAGTAATGCGGTTTGGGTTGCCAAGAGAATTGAAAAGCGATTAGAAGAGTTTGAAAGCAGTCATTTTCCAAAAGGAGTACACGCAGAAATCACACGTGACTATGGTGAGACTGCAAATGATAAAGTTAACGAATTGCTCGAAGCACTTATCGTTGCGATTTTAATTGTAATAGGGCTTATTGCTTACAGTTTAGGTTGGCGCGAAGGGCTAGTTGTGGCAGCAGCTGTGCCAATAACGTTTTCACTTACTTTAATTATTAACTACTGGACAGGTTATACCATCAATCGTGTAACCCTGTTTGCATTGATCCTTTCACTTGGACTAGTAGTTGATGATCCCATTGTCGATGTAGAAAATATTTATCGTCATTTGCGCATGCGTCGAGAACCTGCATTGGATGCTGTTAAAACTGCAATGGGTGAAGTGATGCCGCCGATTGTTCTTGCCACCTTAGCGGTTATAGTGGCATTTATTCCGATGACGCTTATTACCGGAATGATGGGGCCTTATATGCGACCCATGGCTTTAAACGTTCCCGTTGCAATGATTATGTCTATGGTGGTGGCTTTCACAATTACACCGTGGCTCACATATCGAGCACTACGCAAATTTTTTGAACGCTCTCACGAAAAACCAGAAGCATCCATTGAAAGTTCACTACTCTATCGAGCTTATTCAAAAACATTGGGCCCGGTTTTAGATCATTCGTCTCGTGCTTGGATTTTATTGGCTGGAACATTTTTACTGTTTATGTTTGCAGTAGCACTTGTCGTATGGAGAGCAGTGCCACTTAAATTATTACCTTTCGATAACAAAAATGAACTACAGATTGTTGTAAATCCAATAGAAGGTACGACATTGGAACGAACTGATGCAATTGTACGAAAACTTACCGATGTGCTCATTAAAACACCAGAAGTGAAAAATTTTCAGACCTATACAGGGCTTGCTTCTCCAATGGATTTCAATGGACTCGTACGTCATTACTTTTTACGACAAGGTCCACATGTAGCTGATATTCGAATAAACCTTGCAGATAAATTCAAACGAAAAATGCAGTCACATGAAATTGCATTACGTTTACGTAACGATCTTGAAGCTGTTGCGAAGCAGACAGGTGCACGAATTGCAATTGTAGAGGTGCCACCAGGACCCCCTGTATTGGCAACCATTACTGCAGAAGTATATGGTGAACCCGGAGTGAGTTATGAAGTGATACAAATGGCTGCTCACTCTGTATCAAAGCGGCTTTCTCAAGAACCAGGAGTTGCGGATGTAGATACGAGTGTTGAAGATGATTCTACAAAATGGATTTTTACCACTGATCAGGGGAAAGCTGCTTTGTCTGGAGTGGCTGCAGATGATATTGCTAAAACGGTTGGGCTTGCATTATCAGGACTAGATGTTTCACGTTTACATCTACCCAATGAAGTTAATCCACTGCCCATTCGCCTACTACTAAATCGTGCTTCGCGTTCTGGTATTGAAAATTTACATTCTCTGTCGGTTAAGGGACGAGCAGGTATTGCAAAAGTTCGACAGGATGGGGGCGTGAGAGATGCACCAATTCCAATCGTACGTTTAGGTGAGTTGGGACAATTTGAACAACGGCCTGTGGCAAAATCAATATATCACAAAAATCTACGTCGAGTGGCCTTTGTATATGCTGAAGCTGTTGGGCGTTCACCTGCTGAAATTGTGAGTGATGTCGTCACCGATTTTCATTTAAATTCGGACTTCACAGCTAGCAATAATAGTGATGAAAAAAAGGCACGCCCACTTGCGAACCGTAGTTATCTTTTTAATGGTGGTGGCATACCTTGGTCATTACCCGAGAGCGTAAATCTAGAATGGTTTGGAGAAGGGGAACTCAAAATCACCAAAGACGTGTTTCGCGATCTTGGTATTGCATTTGCTGTTGCACTTATTGGTATTTATATACTTTTAGTCTATCAGACTAGTAGTTATGCGATGCCTTTGATTTTGATGATCTCAATACCGCTTACGGTAATTGGCATCATGCCCGGTTTTTGGCTACTAAATGTTTTTGCGGGTAATACAATTTCAGATTATCAAAATCCAATCTTTTTTACCGCCACTGCGATGATCGGCATGATTGCACTTGCAGGTATTGCGGTACGCAATGCAATACTGCTAATTGAGTTCTTACATGTTGGACTTAGAAAGGGTTTGTCCTTACGTGAGGCAATATTGCAAGCGGGAGCAATTCGTACACGGCCTATTTTACTCACTGCAGGTACGGCCATGCTTGCTGCGATTCCCATTACTTTAGATCCGGTTTTTTCGGGATTAGCTTGGGCGCTAATTTTTGGATTATTTGTTTCAACCGCCTTCACGTTGTTAGTAGTACCTGTGACGTATAACTTGGTATATCGTAACCGTCAAAATCATGGACTACCTGTATAAGAGATGAAAGCTAAGGTAAAAACATAATGTTACATAAATGGAAGCGCTTAATTAGTGTTATTGTGGGCTTGCTAGCGATTACAATGAGTATTATTTGGTTATCTGGTGGATTTGAAACCAAAATTAATATCGATGAAATCGCAGTATCAGATCTTTCATCAACATCTGTTAGAAACCGAGCTGCTGCTGAAGCGCAGACAGGAACTGCAATAGAAATAGTAAGTGGCACATTGGTATCTGCAAGACATACCACAGTGGCATCACGAGTCTTAGCAAGAGTAGAAGAGACGCGTGTGCGCGCAGGTAGTGATGTTACTCAAGGTGATGTGCTTATTGTATTAGATTCAAGAGATTTACAAGCGCGCGTAGAACAAGTTAAGCAAGAGTTACTGGCAGCAATTACTAAGAGAAAGTTAGCACGAACCGAACGTGATCGAAATCAGCGTCTTTTACGTGAAGGCGCGGTTTCACAAGAGCGCTATGATCAATCCGTAGCCGCACTTAAAGTTGCTATAGCAGAAGTCACTCGGTTTGAATTGAGTCTTAAAGAGGTGCAAACAGCACTTTCTCATGCTGAAATACTTGCGCCCGTTACAGGAAGGGTAGTTGATCGTTTGATTGAACCTGGTGATACAGCCTTGCCTGGGCAGGCACTGCTTAGAATATACGATCCAAGTGTCTTACGTGTTGAGGTTCCAGTTCGAGAGTCATTAGCGATTCATTTAAAAGTTGGTGAAGTTCTTCAAGCTGAAATTCCAGCAGTAGATAAAAATGTAGAAGGAATTATTGATGAAATCGTACCATTTGCAGAATCTGGTGCACGCACCTTGCTAGTAAAACTTCGCTTACCACCTAACCCACAGTTTTTAGCAGGTATGTTTGCAAAGGTTGCGTTACCTGCAGGTGAAACAACATTTTTAACAATTCCAATTCAAGCAGTAGAGCGCATAGGACAACTGGAATTTGTAGATATAGTTATAGAACAAGGGCGAACGGAACGTAGACTTATTACGACAGGTAAACTTATTAACAATGACTATATAGAAGTTTTAAGTGGCTTAATTGAACGCGAGGAAGTTTTGTTGCCTGCAGGTAATACAACTACTAATCCTTTATGAGCGTATAGGTATGCTTCATACTATTTGCGGTATTTTCATATAAAAACTCAACAACAAACTATTCAGTGCAATTTATTTTTATATATACAAGCAAATCAATAAATAGAAATCGCTTTGATTCTGAAAAATCGGTAAAGAGAAATTAAGTCAAAAGATGATAAAACCTGGTCGGCGAAAGTAACTAAGGAAAGCCATGCACTTGATCTTGAGGAAGGTGTTTTCACCTGGAAAGATCCGAGAAAGATCGCGCTCTCTCTAAAGAAATCGGCAGACATGAGTAAGCGCCGCAAAGCAGAACCGTTTCGCTCCGCTATGTCCATGTTGGTATTCTATATCAATAGGGCAGGAAAGAATCTAGATAAGGAGCAAAGGCGTGTTTTAGAATTAGCAAAAGATGAATTGCGTAGTTTATACAGTAAAAAGTAAAGCATTTATGCTCATTAGATAACACATATGTCCGTAAACTGGTTAAGTAAATCCTATTGGAGAAAAAATGTTTCTTAAAGATGTAACGAATGGAAATTTAGTAGAAGTATTAAGTATAACGGATTTATTTAATCCATTTAATACAGATATAGTAGGTCGTTATCACTACGGTGAAGAAGTTCAAGAGCCTGAGAAATTTGAAAAGGAAAACTTAACTTTTCTTTCAGGAGAGGTATTACCAAGATGTTGGACAGATCCACATTATCGTAATAATGAAATTAAAAGATAAACATTTAACTGGTGAAATATGGTATCTATTAGACGCATTATTCTTGATGTATTAAAGCCACATTATCCTGACTGCTTAGCGTTTACTTCTGCTATTGCTGAAAAATCCCCAGGAACTAGAGTAGAATTGACAGTCGATGAAATAGACGAAAAAACAGAATCTGTTGTCATCGTCATTGAGGGAGAGAATTTAGATTATGATGTTATCGCCGAAGTAATTTCGAATATGGGTGGTTCGGTACACAGCATTGATAAAGTAGAAGTAACGAGCAAAGCTAATTAGACAAAACATGTCAAAACTGCATGACATGTTTAAGCAGTTACCATTACTGTTTAAAATTACGCGCTCGCGAAGTATTCTGCGAAGGTACTTTGTAGTCAACGGATTTGATGGTGCGCTTACGATGCTTGGCATAATAATGGGATTTTATATTAGTGATTGGGAGAACTTAGTCGTAATTATGAATGCTTGTTTCGGTGCTGCAGTTGCGCTTGGAATGAGTGGCCTCACCAGTGCATATATAAGTGAATCCGCAGAACAAAAAAAACAACTCAGTGAAATCGAACAAGCAATGGTAAAAGATTTAGAGAATTCGGCTTACGGTCAAGCAGCTCGCTTGTTTCCATTTGTGACCGCCGCGGTTAATAGCCTTTCTCCCATGGTAATTTCATTAATTATTATTTCACCAATTTGGGCTGCGACTTTAGCATTGGAATTACCTTTTGACGCATTAGAAATGGCTCTACTGCTAGCCTTTGCTATCCTATTTATACTAGGTATGTTTTTAGGTCGAATCAGCGGCACCTACTGGCTATGGTCAGGTATACGTACTCTTTTAATTGCTATTATTACAGCAGGATTAATATATTTATTAGTTTCCTAGCTACGTCAGACAATCCGTTTATTTGGCCTGATTAACTACAAATTATTAAGTTAATTGTTAATTTGTACTTTTATACTTAGTGAAAGTCTGTTTATTTAAATTTATTTAAATACTCAAGACTTTTTGGATGTTTTCACGCCAATAACACCGAGCACGCGCTCAATATCTTCACTTTTGCACTTGGGACACTTTTCGCCATGTTGATCATGTTCTTGAAGCGACTCGACCACATCGAACTGATGTCCACAACTGTTACATTTAAACTCATAGATTGGCATAGTATCTTTCAATTATTAGCGATATTCTTTTTATACTATTGCTTAGTACTGTAATGGGTTGATCTGTGTCAATCTTGTGATATTAGTTAGTAATTTAATACTGATAAGTTACTCAAAACATCATGATTTTAATCATATTAATTTAAACTTGTTTTTAGTGTTTCTTCTTTCTTTTGTTCAAGCGCAATCAGGCGAGTTAAATCTAGTAACTCCTCCGAAAACAATTCTAATATATCATCAGCAGTTATGATTCCGATTAGATTTCCTTCACTATCAATAACTGGCATTCTTCTTATGCCATGAGTACGCATAGTTCGTAAGGAATTCCACAATTGATCTGTGTCTTTTCCAGTTATTAATTTTGAGTTCATAATGTCACTTACAGTAACTTTTTCAGGTGATTTATCTTTTGCAATAACATCTATGACTAAATCTCGATCGGTAATGATTCCAATAGGCTTAGTAATTCCTTCATCTTTTTTGGTAACCACGATACTGCCAACATGATAATCTCGCATAAGTTTGGCAGCTTCTATGACAGAACTGTCATCAGCGATAATGATGACATCGCGGTTACATGCTTCCCCTAATTGCATCGCATACACTCCTAGTTAATGAATTAATCCAACTATTTCGAGTAACAAGCTTACTATCCATGAGTGAGCTTAAAACGCTATACTTTAATCAAAGTGAATCATAATCCCGGTATCGGTTCCTTCCATAGTTCACGTACTCCGGAAGGTAATTGATGCTTTACTTGAGCTATTTCACCTCCCGTGATTTGATGTGTCAGCACTTTAAACACCGCTTGAATTATTAGCTCCAGATCATCATCATTTATACCCGGTAAGTTTTTACCAACTTCAGCCAAAAAGTCTTCTTTATGTCGATACTTAAGTGGCTTACCAGAGCGAGTCCAACCTTCATAGTAAAATCCTCTGATAAGCATAGGGAGTTGTGCGCCCAAATCTATAGCTTCATCGACTGTTAACCGATCACGTATAGCATGTAATACGGCTCGTAATGCCGAATATGCTTGATGCGAATTTTCAATATCAGTTTCATTCATCACTTCGTTCAGCCAAGCCGATGTCTTTTGAAGAGTCTTATTAAATATATTTATTTCACTTGCACTCATGTAGTACCTCGATTATATGCTTGCTAATAATGTGTACGTTTATCAAGTGCTTGGAGATTAAGGTATACGCTCCATCCAGACACTGTTTAACTACACTACGTAAAACTATAGAGGTAGAAGATTTTGAGATTATTGTGCTAAATCAATAAAACAGGCTTTATTTTATTAGGTACTGTTTTGAAATTACTAGAAAGGACATTTCCAGATGATTGACATATGCTTGTGTGTACGTACTAATGGCGTCACCATTTAGTTCGCCTATTTGTGCAATGCGCGGCTGCAACATTTTGATAATTAAAAAAGTATGATCATTTCGTTTTTCTTATTGGCATTTTAAAAACTAAACGATTCATCGGGCATGACGAATTTTCATTCCAGGTCTGGCTCACCAGAGTAACGCAGGACCAACGCACGACTCAGGTCGCGTAATTCAACTGCTGCAACCCAATCAGTACCTTGCGGCTTGATAGGTTCTATTACGACAACACTCACTATCCCGCGGCGAGGAAACCAGGAACCTGACCTGAGAATGGAGCGTGTGCCGTGAATCGAAATAGGTACAACAGGTACATTTGTCGTTGCGGCCGTGGTAAATGCACCCATTCGAAAGGGCAACAGACCTGGACTGCGTGTGAAAGTACCTTCAGGGAAAAAAAACAGCGAACAACCTGTCAAAATGGACTGCACTGCACGTTGTGCACCTGCTACACCCTCACGCTGATCAAAACGCTCAACAAACTCTGCTCCGATACGCCGTAAAAACACACGTGAAATAAATTGTAGCTCTAATTCTTCCTTAGCAACGAATGTAAGTTTAACTGGTAAGACGGCCATCAAAACTACACCATCAAGATAACTCGCATGGTTAGCAATAAATACACATACCTGATCTTTTGGCAAATTATCTATGCCTTCGACTTTTATCGGTATTCGGCAAAGGTAAAAAAGAAGTTTTGCTGTTTTATGCGTTACAGCCCAACGCCAGTTTGAACGCGGTAGTATTACAACCAACAACCATACCAATGGTGCTAATATCCAAAATATTAGTTGCGCATAAACAGCGTATGCAAGATTCAGTATTCTTCTTCGTATGTTACGCACACGAGGTAATAGTGATGCGAGAGCAAGGTGAATATACTGTCTCCAGATTGATTTATGTTCTTTACTTATTTCTCCCTTTTCGAACAATTCACGCATTGCTGCGCGCCGAATTTTGCCGCTTGATGTCTTTAAAACTGTATGTGGTGGTCCTAAAATTATTTCATCAGGAGGCATACTCAATAATTCGGTAGCTATTGAATTAATTTTTTGTTTTAGTGCCACCAAGGCTGCTGCTTCTGTCTCACGTGTTTCGGTTATAACAACTATTCGTTCTGTTCCCGTTGTAGGATCTGTGCTGCCAATGATTGCTACACAACCTTTACGTATGCCTGTGATATCTCCGATGGCTTCTTCGGCTTGGTATGGATAAATATTGTGTCCACCTCGAATGATAATGTCTTTGGTGCGGCTGGTTAGATACGCGTCGCCACCTGCAATGTATGCAAGATCTCCGGAGTTCAACCAATCTCCATCAAATAGTTTATTTGTAGATTCTGAATTGCGAAAATAACCATTGGTTGCTGAAGGTCCTTGGAATTGTAATTGGCCAACTTCACGTTCTGGCAACTCACGGCCTGTAGAGTCGACAATGCGAATTTGATAACCAGGTAATGGTTGACCACAAGCAACGAATTCCAAAAAGTTTGTATCATTTTCCTCAGTTGGATTTGCTTTGCCTGACGATATAAAAGGCTCCGACTGTATTCTGTCGATCATCGGTCCTCTTTCAAGAGGTGGAAATGCCAATCCAACGCCAACTTCGGCTAATCCGTAGACAGGGCTCATGGCCTCAGGTCGAAATCCATATGTACTGAAGCGTTTGCTGAATTGTCTAATGGTTTGTGGACTTACAGGTTCTGCACCGTTGAAAGCAAATCGCCAAGAGCTTAGATCTAAATCTTTAATATCACGGTCTTCCAATTTATTTAAACACAATCCATAAGCAAAGTTAGGTGCTGCAGATAAGGTGCCGCGATAATTACTTATCATCCACAGCCAACGACTTGGATTTGTTAAAAAAGATAATGGCGACATGAGCACCAATGGACATGCATGATATAAACTACCCAACCATGCTCCAATCAGCCCCATGTCGTGATATAAAGGTAACCAACTTACAAAGGTATCGGTGGACTTAGCTTGCACTGCTTCGCCCATGATTCTAATGTTCGCCAATAGCTGGGCATGAGTTAAGATGACACCCTTAGGATTACCAGTGCTGCCCGAAGTATATTGTAAAAATGCGATATCTTGAGCATGAACTACTGGTGGGCTAAGCTGCTCATGTGATGCAGTTAGCTCTTGGGGAGTGACAATATTACGCAAACTTTCTACTTGCGCCTTTAGCAAACGTGCTGCAGCTTTTGCCTCCGAAACTGTAATCATTATCACTGCCTGAGCATTTGTAAGAATACCAGCCTGGCGGCGCATGTGATCCTCGAATTGGGAAGGGCGAAAAGGAGGGTAGATTGGAACCGGAATTCCTCCGGCAAGTAGAACACCATAAAAACTAGATAAGTAATTACCACTGGTGGGAAGCATGATTGCAACAGTTTGACCCGGATGTAACGAGCGTTGTTGTAAGCCAGCAGCTATAGAACGAGCAGATCTAAGCAACTTTTCATATGTAATCTTTTCAGGTTCTTTACTTTCTCCATATAGATAAACATGTATTCGTTGTGGATGTTTTTGTTGGTGCCATTCAAGCAATTCGATTAACGTATTTACACTATGCGGCAAACTTTCAACTTCACCTAGATCGTGCTTTTTAATTTCCTCCCACGTATTCGTTTCTTGTTCTTGTGTTTGAGCAGTTAAGATTGCTTGTAGCAAATCGCGCGGTGTCTCTGCTCTACTCAAGACTTGATCTGGAAGATTAACTTCAAATGTGCGTCTAATTCTTAACAGCAATTCCACTCTCGATAGGCTATCAAAACCCAGATCTCGATCTAGTAAGCTATCCAGTGTTACTTGAATTGTGTGTTTACGTCGCGGATGTAGTTCAAGTGCTAATTGTTTTATCAAATCTAATAGATTTTCAGCTTGATTATTAGACACCGATTTGTCTTGTTTATGATGCTTGCTATCGAGGATAGTACTCACTTGTTATTCACTCAATATAATCATACTTACGTATGTACAATATAAAACTAGTAGACTTCTAAAGATCATGATTTTTCTGCCTGGAGCTCTCTCACATTTAGCAATGCATCAATTGCGCGTAACATGGCCCACTTGTTTAATCTTTTTGGGCGTACATTCACATGTGCTAGACCATTAATAAGAAATAGTTCTGCCTGATCTTTTGCTACAGCATTAGCTAGTGCGATGCTTTCAGTATAAGGAATAATGTTATCGTCTGTACCATGCAGTAGGATTAGCCGAGCCCTAAGCTTATTAAGGTCCTTGTTTGAAAGATTTAACGCACCCAACTCAGTACGAATGGCAGTTGGCAAATCAGCTATAAGACTTGGAACGAGTTCTGGATTCTGGTTCTGCAACAACGTTAGTATCGAAGCTGCTTCAGCTGTAAGGTCTATTACTAGATCATCGATGGCAACATTCGGATTACTCATTTTTCGTTGTGCTATTTTATGAAAATTCTCTTTATCAATGGGATCTGATAAACGCTCGACATTGCTCAATACGAACACCCACTTACCGTACTCATTTGGTTCTAGAAAATGCCACTCGTTTTTATAACGAAAATATCCCGTTGTAAAAAAAGTGATAACTTGTTCTACATCATAATATCCTCCTACGCTTAGTATGAAATTTACCCTTTCGCGGACTAGGGGGTCGAGCGCCGCTAATACTGCAGGTCCTACAGCGTAACTAAATGCACCAATCCCAGCTTGTCCTTGAGTTGGAAATTCGGGTCGAGATAAAAGATAGGTAAAAGCATCTGTTATGGTGCGGCTGTCTTCTGCTCGAACTTTGAGATCGCGTAGGTTAGGTATATCTGGAACTAAAACTATGAAGCGGAACCGTGCTAGCGTA
>JBFGJY010000015.1:0-46736 GCA_041576975.1 Gammaproteobacteria bacterium
ACGAAACTGATTAGCCCCCTTTTGGCTCAAAATCTGTGCCGCCTCCAATAAGCGATCGGCAACTAGACGATTGGTATTTATTAGGCTGGAGGTAGAATCTGTGTGATTGTCATATTGCATAGATAAACAACTTTAGTTACTCGTTGTTACCAAGTTGTAGACTAAATAATAAGGGTTATTTAATGACTGATTTAGGTCAATAAATACTTAACTATGCCAGTATATTTTTATAATGTGCTAATTTATATAGTCTTAAAATAACCGAAAAATAACAGCACTATGTTAAGCCCAATTCCCAAGATAGGAAGAATAATATCTAATCGATTTTTGTTGTTTTTTTGTATTGACAAAAATAGAAGAGAAGTTTGAACGACGATAAACACCAGCAAAGTTATAGTGCTAGTGATTTCTGCTAGTGTTACTAAGTCGAAAGATGTTGATAGAAAAATGATAAATGCGGCTATTGTAATCGTTGCTAATATAGGCGTACGTGTCCTTTTATTTACTGCTTTAAAAACAGATATAAAGATTCTTTGTTCAGCCATACCATATAAGACACGTGAGGCCATAATTATCTGAATTAGTGCACCATTTAAAATGGCGATCATACTGATCACCGCCATAATTATTGGGTCAAAGCCCTTAAATTCTATGATCGAGACTAGTGGTGCGCTGCTGGTGTTAAAAACAGATAAAGGAATAAAAACAGTACAAGAAATAGAAAGCGATACATAAAGTAAAGTAGAAATAATTAGAGAAAGAACAATTGCTAGTGGAACGACTCTAGTTGGATTAATTGTTTCCTCAGAAATATGTACAATATCTTCAAACCCAATGTATGCATAAAACGATATAAATGCTGCATAGAATATAATTGTACTATTTGCAAAAATAGAAGTAGATGTAGGTAAGCTATAGTTTTTTAATTCATTTAGGTCAATTACTGCATAGATTACAAAAAGCAATCCAAGTACTTCTATGATGGTAATGCAAGAGGCAATTAGTAAAGACTGACTTATTCCCCATATGGAAAAAATAGTAATCAATAGAATTATGCTTAAAATTACGAAAAACTCTGGAATTTGAATGAGAGCTATAAAGTAACCTGCGAAACCTTTCACCATAGTAGCTGCAGATACAGTCCCAACAAGCACAACTGCTAAACCCATTAACGCAGAAATACTACGCACCTTAAATGCAGCAAATGCATAAGCCGCTGGCCCCGCGCTTTTTGGAAATAGTGAAGACAGACGTGCAAATGAATATGCAGTTACCGCGGCAATGCATGCTGCTACAATGAAAGAGAGAGGAGTGTATTGTCCTGCACGCAGAGCAACTTCACCAATTAATACATAGATACCTGCACCTAGAATAGTGCCCAGTCCATAAAATGTCAGTAATGGAAGTGATATTCTCCTAGCAAGAGAAGTATCTGACATGTGCAAAAGGTATTACAAATAATATTAATAAGAAAAATGTCAATTACTTTTAAAAAATTGACTTTAATGGGAGAGAAATAAGGGAATTGTTGTATGTTTAAGTAGGTAATTTGTGGCGCCTCCTAAAACAATTTCTTTAAGTCTTGAATGCCCATATGCACCCATAACAATTAAATCTGCATCAAATTCTATGGCACTTTCTAAAATTGTACCACCGGTACCTTTGGCAGATTGATCTAATGATACTACTTCTACATTTATACCATGATGTGATAAGTGCTTTCGCAAGTCATCACAATAAATCATGTAAGCTTTTTCTTCATTAGAGCTAATCGAAACACTCACAACTTGAATTCGTTCTGCATATTGCAAAAAGGGTAGAGCATCGTGAACGGCTCGTGCGACTTCATGGCTCTCATTCCAGGCGATGATGATGTACTTAGGCAAATTAAAAACCTTCTTTAAATCTGGAATAACCATAAGAGGCCGACCTAAATGTATTGACAAATAGTCATCAATTTTCTGTGTGTTTTCTTCTCCATATCTGGAATATCCCTGTGGAACCACGACAATGTCTGTATATCGGGCATTGTCTATTATGTAACGAACATCTACGCCATCTATAGTTTTCCAATCACAAGGAACCTCCAGCTCTGCTGCTTTTTTCTTGAATTTAGTTTCAAGTTTTTTTGCAATATTAGTGGATTTTTCCAACTGATCGGATGAAGTGTAAGGGATGGCTTCTGGAAATGCCCCACCATATACAGGTATAACTGGATAGGGAATTAAATACATTCCTGTTACATGCGCCTGATAAACCTTTGCGAATGACAACACTGTTTCAACACGGAAATCATTTGCGTCACCAGCATCACACAACACCATAATATCTTTAATAGGCATGAGGTCTCTCGCTACTGTATAAACTATTGGTAGTTAAAATATTAAATCATAAAACTAACCATTTAATAAACCATGATTTCACGGTTAGGCAAACTATACAAAGAATTGTGTGATAGGCATTGATCTAAATCAGAATATATCAATCTGGTTTCTAAAAAAAAGTGAAATATTGGCTTTGACTTCTTAAAAGCGTGTTGCATAAGTCTAATGTATTTGCCAACACAAAATAACTATTAAGCGTACGAACCCGCTTATTGATTACTAACGTAAATTTTTAAGCGAATCTAAGTTTGACTCGGACCTAGAATACTTCCTCAACGTCGTATTAATATAAAAAAATCAGCTATGACCTTGAGGAAGCAGGGAGATTATTTAACGTTGACCGTAATTTTTTTTGGTTTAGCAACCTCTTTTTTGCCTACCGTGATCTGTAATACGCCTTTATTGGATCTAGCCGTAACATGCTCAGAATCAGCAGATTCAGGAAGACTAAAGCGTCGATAAAAACTACCATGCGATCGCTCAACGCGTGTGTAGCCTTCTTTCTCTTCTTTAATTTCACTTTTGCGCTCACCCCTTATGGTTAATACACCATTTTCCATACTAATTTCGATATCCTTTGGATCGACTCCTGGGACGTCGGCCTCGATAAGAAAATGATCATCCTTTTCTGCGATATCAACAGCAGGTGTCCAAGCACTAGTAGCGATCGTGCTATCCTCATCATCTAATTCAATATTAAAAAACCGATTTAAGTCCCTAAATTGAGGGAAATAATTAAAAAACGGATCTCTAGGTACTAGTTTCATTTCAATGCCTCCATATAATTGTTAGTGCTATATTGAATTTTTTAGTAGTGAGCATTATGAGTAATACTAAGGTTCTAGTATTGACTAGGATCAATAAATTGCTGCTAAGAAAAAGCCTTTAGTTGGTCTAAGTATTTAATTCGAGAATTATGTGCTTGATGCTCAATATATGATCTCGTAGCACCGATATCTTTGCTGCTGTTTAGGTCACGCATGATTCGCTCGGCAACATATGTGTCATTAATCTTTCCGAGGATATCCTGTAGTTTTTTCAAAATTTTTAGTTCCTGTTTTTTGCGTTTAATGCAAAAACCAAAAATATCTATTACATATCTAAGCTCTTTGATATTAACACGAAGTTTATGTAATTCATTTTGACTATAATCCGAAACATGTTTTTTGGAGCGCATAATATTTCTATGTCTCCGTTGTATTTTTTTCCCTATTAATTTTTTTAGGGCTTTTCTTTTTAGATCTTTATATGCATATGAATCTATTTTCCATTGTTTATTTTCAATCCAGTTTCGTAGTTGTTGTACTAAATTTTGGTAACGCATAGAGGATAGATCATTGAGAGCGCTTTTATGTAGACTTATTCGCTCTTCATTTGAATGTTTAAGTAAGCTTTTGAACTCCTTTAGATTTTGATTTTTGTAAAAAGCAGGGAGAATGTAATCTGAATTGACTACATCATAATCACGAACTTTTGAAGTAGGTTTGATTAACTGTTTAATAATTTTATTTATCTTTATCCGCTCATTTCTGGAGAGTTCCTTTTTAAAAAGCCAAATGAAAGATTTAAGTCGCCGCAAGCCTATTCTCATATGATGAAGATTTTCGGCATCATAAAGTAGTAATAATGAAAAATAGTTATCTAAGTATTGCTTAAAGCAGTTAAAAAAAACATTTTCTATTAAATCATCAAGAGCTGTAGTTTTATCAATACTAATTGTTTTAAAAGATATATAGTTAATATTTTGTTGGTACATACAAATGATCGTGTAAGATAATAATAAAAATATTCAAGCAAATTTATTTTTTAATTGTTTAGTTGTAGTCATATGCGCACAGATGATATCTGTTAGCTAGCTTAGAATGTTTGTAGTGATAACGAGATAAATACGAAATGTATAATCAAGCCTATAGAAAAAGCCAAGATTAGTATACTACTACTCCATTTTGCCAGGCTCCAGCCGCCGATAATTTGAGAAATAACGGCTTTAACTACTGTATTAACAAATACAACAATTAAAATACCGTTTGCTGCAACTTGTGTGGATAATTTATTGCCCACTGGTGTTGCAGACTTAGCCAAAGTAATACTTATAGCATCTGCATCTGCTAATCCAGATGTTGCTGCCAATGCGTAAACACCTGCTGTGCCAAAATATGTTTGCACTAAATATATAATCAGAAAAAGTAGAGATAGAGCGACACCATAGATTGCAGCAGTATCAAGCTGTAAAGGATTTTTTAACTTAAGCGGAGCAGTTATTGTTGTTTGATATTGTGGGCGAGTTGCAATCCATACAGCTGCACTCAAAGGAATTATTGTTAATGTGATTAACACAGGGCTGACATAAGGTATTAGCGAAAAGTTTAAAATACCAATTAATATCAGTAGCCTTAGGCCCATCATTGCAGCGGCCAGAGATATGCCACCACCAAGTAATGCCCGAGAGATATTTTTGTTTTTGGATGCTATTTTTGAAAATGCTACCGCAACAGCAGTTGATGCAGTCAACCCACCTAGAAGAGCTGTTAGGAAAATTCCAATACGAGTGCCTAAAATCTTTGCACTGAAATATCCAAAATATGAAATGCCAGCGATTAATAATATAAGGATGCCAATGGTGCGAGGATTAAGTGCGCCACCTGGTCCTATATCTTTATTGGGAAGTAGTGGCAATGCCACAGCTGCTAATAATAGCAGTTGAATTGTGGCGTTAACTTCCTCTACTTCTAGTTCTTTTATATATGTGTGTAGCTTAGTTTTAAGCCGAAGTAAAGCAACAATAACGGTTGCAAATGCAACTGCTTCAATTTTGTATCCAGTTGCTGCAAAAGCTCCCATCGCAAAAACCAATAACAGAGCTACTTCTGTGGTATAGCCAAAGTCATGAGACTTTTTTGCACTATACCTATAGCTAATAAATATAATAGAAGATAAGCCTAAAGCTAAGGAAGGTAAAATCAGCGGGCTAATTACATTGCTAAGTATTGCAGATAAACCGCCAAGAAAACTAACTCCTGCAAAAGTACGGACCCCTGCATCATAAACTACATCCAGCTGGCTCCGGGTTTTCCACTCTCGCTCAAAACCAATGATTACACCAATTGCAAGTGATACTAATAAATTGAGGGTAATCTCTAGATCCATCAGTTCATCGCAGTATTTTACATTATTATATTTAGATCAGCTGTTTATAGATCTTGAGTGCATATCAAATATTTACATTTTCTTGAGCTAAATATAGATAAGGAAAGTATGTATCTTTTTGACATACATCAACATGACACTTCATCTCTATCAATATATTGGAAACTTGAGTGCATTATGCAGGTGAAAGTTAATATAAATAACGAGATTAAATGCTGAACGAAAATATTATTTATACAACCTATGCAATATGTCATTCGCACAATTTAAGCCAAGAAGCTATAAATGAGATGGTGTCATGGGGTATCGCAGAGCCATCTGGGAACAAACCAGAAAAATGGTTGTTTACGCAAAAAGATTATGAGCGCATAGGATGTGCATTGCGATTTAGAAAGGAACTTGATATAAACATTTCAGGGGCGGCACTTGCACTTCAATTGCTAGAAGATATTCAAGATTTACGCAATAAGGAGTAATAAAGTATGTTTCCATACAAGAATGTTTTAGTTGCTGTTGATTATTCAGAATTGACTGATGTTATCTTCAAGAAACTAGAAACTATACATAAAGACACTGATACAAATATAATTTTATTTCACGTTGTTGAGCGAGACATCCCGTCACTCATGGGCGCATCTCAAAATCAGGCAATTAGTTACAATAGGGAATGGTCCTTAGAGGAAATAAAATTAAAAGCAAATGCTGAAAAGGCACTTGAAAAGGAGGCAGCAAAGTACAATTTGGGTAAAGTTAGCTATCTAGCAGAAGTGGGTGTGCCAAGATTTTCCATACTTTCAACGGCTCAGGGCAAAAAAGTAGACTTAATTATTGTTGGGGCGCATGGCGTTCATGGAATTAAAAAGTTGATAGGGTCAACTGCTCAATCAATTCTTAATAATGCAACCTGCGACGTGCTTGCTGTGCGTAAACATTAGTTAGTTAATACTCTCGACATTTTTGCTAGTTGTTTTTCTATTTTTTCAAGCTCAGCTGCTGCCTGTTCAAGTAATCCTTGCAATACCTCATAGTTTTCTAATTGTAATGCTTGCTCTTCCAAATCTCGGTCGAGGCCTTTTTCAAAATCTTTTTTTATTGCAGTAATGCGGTCAAATAGCTCTTGTTGTTTTTTTAGAAGCTCATCTTTTGTTACTTGTTCAGCAGGCATATCTGTCTCCTAGATCGGAAATTTACAATTTATTTTTCTTGAATAGCCATAAGATATACTAACAGTTCAAGAATAAGCCCTCTTGAATATAGATATTCGTCGGCTCCATATTTCTCGGCTTCCTTGCGATAGCGATCGCCCCAAACTGGCATCTCCCGACTTCCATGCACGCCCACGCTTTGGGAACCTTCAATCATTTGATAAATCTCTGTAAATGGAAAATGACCATTATTATTTTTAGATAGAACTGTTAGATCTGAGGGTTGTTTTGTTAATGAGTCAGACATCACACCTTTGCCTTTACCATTAAATCCATGGCAAATCGCGCAAGAACGTTCAAACTCTACACCACCATACGTAGGGTCACGGTCCATTGTTCCAGCAGAATAAGAATTCATTGAGATAATTAACGAAGAAATAAAAACTGCACATTGCATCGAATATTTCATGATTACTCCTGTATTACCTGGATATATAAAATAATGTCCAACGCTTTAGCCTTTGCTACATTACTGGGTTCATTTTCTTGTTGTGCTTCTCGTATAAAGCGATATCCCCAAATAGGCATTTCGCTTGTGCCGTGTTCAGCAAAAACGTAGGTGCCATCAAACACACCATAAATTCGATCAAATGGAAACACGTTACCATTATTCTTTGCAAGCTGTGTTAAATCTATAGGCTTGCGTTTCAGAATATTAACCATAGGCCCATCACCTTTTCCACCACTACCATGACAGGAAGCACAATAGGTTATAAATTCCTTTTTACCAACAATATCAGCCTCTTTAGTCTCATCTTCAACTGCATATACGCTTGCTAAAGTGATCAAAGAAACGAGAGCAATAAAAAAACATGAATTGATTATTTTCATAATATATAGATATAAAATTTAATTTGTTGTTAGGCTATATAGACACATACATTTCAGCATTGATCTAAATCAACAGATATAAAGCTGAATTATGAGTAAGTATAATTAATAGTCAAATTGAGTATAGTCAGAATATTTATGAGAGCAATGGTTTTAAATACTATTGGGCAGCCGCTTGAGTTAGAAGAGCGCCCAATACCTCAACCCAATGCACAAGAAGTCTTGGTCAAAGTTTTAGCCTGTGGGGTCTGCCGAACTGATTTGCACTTAGTAGATGGCGATTTACCGAATACCAATACACCAATTATCCCTGGGCATGAGATAGTTGGAAATATTGTAAAGGTTGGATCCAATGTGTCTCTAGAGCCCGGTATTCTAGTTGGTATACCTTGGTTAGGTTGGACTTGTGGTGTGTGCAAATTTTGTCAAACTAACAAAGAAAATTTATGTGACAACGCAAAATTTACGGGTTACCAGCTTGATGGCGGTTATTGTGAATACACGATCGCGGATCATCGTTATTGCATCCCATTAGCGGAAAGCGTAGATGCCGCAGAACTTGCCCCGCTGCTTTGTGCGGGACTTATCGGCTACAGATGCCTAAAATTAGCTCGTACATCGAATGAAGATGATGAAAAAATTGGTATCTTTGGTTTTGGTGCAGCCGCTCATATACTTGCGCAGATTATTACTCATCAGAAAAATTCGTTTTATGCCTTCACGCGTCCTGGTGATAAAGACGCTCAACAATTTGCGTATAATCTCGGTGCGACATGGGCTGGAGATTCGAACAAGCAACCCTCAGAACTACTTGATGCAGCAATCATCTTTGCGCCTGTTGGCGACTTAGTACTCAAGGCCTTACGCACCATACGTAAAGGGGGTATCGTTGTATGCGGAGGTATTCACATGAGTGACATCCCAACATTTCCCTATGAAATTCTTTGGGGCGAACGACAAATTTGTTCCGTTGCAAATTTAACTAGAGAAGATGGGCTAGAGTTTTTTAAGATTGTTAAACAAACGCCCGTTAAAACACATATTCATAAATATCCTTTGGCTAATGCCAATGGAGCATTGGAAGATTTGCGTTACGGGAGATTGAATGGCGCAGCTGTTTTAGTTATGTAAATTAAAATACAGGTCTAGACGTTTAGCAGAATATTATTAATTAATTTTTGCTAAACGCCTTCACCTGTCCCTGCGTGCCACTCCTTCGAAATAATCTTTCATGTTGTATCATAACTCATACTTGATTTGGCTTAAGCAATATAGCGGTGCTATGTAGCAAATCTATACAATCCTTCCAAGTCTTTTATTTGAATAAGTTTGCCATGCACTTTGATAAGTCCGTTTGCTTGTAGACGTGAAAACAAACGGCTGACTGTTTCCATCGCAGCTGAGAGATAATTACCAATGTCTCGTCGTGACATATGTAAGTTGAACTCATGTTTAGAAAATCCGCGCATTGCATAGCGGTTTGAAAAATTAATCAAAAATGTTGCAAGGCGTTGTTCCGCACTTTTCGTACCTAGCAGCAACGCGTGTTCTTCCTCATCTCGAATATGATGACTCATGTGAGTCAATAGTTGCTGATAGAGTGATGGTATCTCTACAGCAAGTTCCATATAGCGCGCAAATGGGATTTCACAAACATATGTAGTTTCAAGTGCCTGTGCCGTCGTCGGGCATGCATTCAAGGTTGCCCCATCCAATGCAACGACATCACCTTGAATTGAAAAGCCTAAAATTTGTTCGCGTCCTTCTTCATCAACAATGAAAGTTTTTAAGGAACCACTACGTATAGTGTAAATCGAGTTGAATTCATCCCCAGCTCGATAAAGAAAATCACCACGATTTAGTTTTTTTGAATGTTTGACGATCGAGTCAAATGCTGCAAGCTCCTCATCTTCTAGTGATTGAGCGAGGCAAGCTTTTTGTCGATTACAATCACGACAATTACTTCGTAAATAAGCTTTTGGCGCTATATGTGTGTCTTGTGTGAGGATGGCGGCAGCTGTTTGCATGATCTTGCTCCTACGGCTTATTTTGGTTTGTTATCCCACTTGAGAATCTGCACTTATACAGATCCAGGTCTTTATCCTGGGCATTATTAAACCTTCCGCAGCGACTGGAAATTATTCGTACCTGCGCGTACTACTATTACGGGAAATACTTAGAATGTAATCTCTCTTGATGTATAAATGTATATAGGTATGCTAGATAAGCATCAGAACAATAAGACTTTTTACGGAATCAAGGAGGTTATGCATGTCATATTCCCCATCATCCGTGATAATTAACATCGCATGAATGTTTCACAGCACACAATCAGCCTCTACCTTATATTCATTGTGGTTATGATTTCCGCCTGTTCTAAGGAAATTACATCTACGATGCGCTTAGGAACCAACGTGTGGATTGGTTATGAGCCTTTGTTTTTGGCACGACAACAAGGTTATATAGATACTGAATCTATAACGTTAGTTGAATTTCTATCTGCGAGTGAAGTAATTCGTGCCTTTCGTAATCAATCTCTTGAAGCCGCTGCGTTAACACTTGATGAAGTATTGCTACTGGTAGAGAGGAAAATTCCTATTCAGATTGTTCTTGTAACTGATATTTCTGCAGGCGCAGACGCAATTATAAGCAAACCAGAAATAAACAGTTTTAATGATTTAGTTGGCAAACGAATAGGTGTGGAAGCAGGGGCGCTAGGTGCTTACATGATTTCACGAGCTTTAGAAATAAATAAACTAAGGCCTGAGCAAATTGAGATTGTTAACCTAGAAGTCAGTGAACATGAAACTGCATTTAAAAATAATAAAGTTGATGCCCTTGTAACATTTGACCCCACACTTAATAAGCTGCTTGCAGTCGGGGCAAAAGAGCTTTTTACAAGTCGGGAAATTCCTCAAGAGATCGTTGATGTCATCGTTATCCATAGTGATTATTTAGAAAAGCATCACGGTCAAGTGAAGGAACTCATTAGTGGCTGGTTTGAGGCGCTTAAATATTTGCGAGATTACCCAGAAGATGCCACAAAAATAATGGCTCAACGTATGGATCTTAACAGTAAAGAACTGCTAAGCAGCTATGCAGGTATTCATCTTCCGAGTAAAAAAGAAAACCTTATGCTTTTAGGAGGGGAGTTGCCAAAATTGCGTACCACTGTGCACCGTTTACAACATACTATGAAAGCTAATCATTTATTAAACACTTCTGAAATGGTTACAAGTTTATTTTATCCTTCAGTGCAGGAACTGTATGAGCCATGAAAAATTTTCCCCAGATATCACTGAGATATTTGGTGCCGCTGGTAATTATTTTGGTTGCGGTTCTGCTCAGTGGTTTTCTGTACTTAACAACTAGACCGGAATTTCTAAAGACTGTAGAAGAACGTGCAGGACAGGACATACAAGCGCTTTTAAATCGTGTACAAGGTCCAATCGAAATTCTGCTTCGTTATGACAATATAGATGCGGTAAAAAGTGTCATTGCCTCTTTTGGGGCAGAGCGGGGGCATGAGCTTATGTTTTTAGCCAATTCTCAAGGGAATATTATAGCGGCTACAAATTTGGAATTGCTCAACACACATTGGACAGGGCTAAATGAATACCAAGATCCTGATCTCATAAGCCACGCATTAGAGACAAGAGCAACAGTAACTCGACTTTCTGCAAATAAACAGCGTGTTTTTGGGTACTCTAGTATTTGTGCTAGCCAAAACGTACAAATGATACGTACAAAAGACTGTGGATTTATATATTACCGTAAGAATATTAAGAATCAAAAAGCATTAGCTCTAGGTAATCTTAATAAAGAAGCTACTCGCGAAAGTATTGGGATTCTCGCAGCGGCATTCATAGTTTGGATAGTCGTTTATTTTCGGCTAACACGCCGTGTAGAACAATTGATTACTACCGGTAAAAATTTTATACAAGGTGATCAAGTAGCGCGTGCGCGAATCAAAGGTACCGACGAACTGGCCAATCTCGGTAATACGCTCAATACAATGCTTGATAAGATTGTTACTGATGAATACGCGTTGTCAAAGTCTGAAGCACGTCTACGTGCGATCATTGAAACCTCAGTTGAAGGAATCATTACCATCGATGATGCAGGAACCATACAATCCTTCAATTCTGCAGCAGAAAAAATGTTTGCCTATGCCGCATATGAAGTGATAGGAAATAATGTTTCCATGCTAATGCCGTTGCATTATCAAAAAAGACATGATTCTTATATTAAAAATTATCTTGCAAGCGGTGAAGCTAAAATCATCGGCATTGGACGCGAGATGGAAGGTAAACGCAAGGATGACACATTGTTTCCAATATGGCTTGAAGTTGTAGAATTATTTGAGCCTAGGCAACGATTTTTTACTGGTTTTATTAGAGATCTTACTACTGAGAAAAGTTATTTAGATAAAGCCACCAGCTATGAAAGTATTCTTGAGAATTCGCTTAATGAAATTTATATATTTGATGCAGACAGCTTGATTTTTATTCGTGTAAACAAAGGGGCATTGGAGAATTTACAATATAGTGAAGATGAAATCGTAAAGCTTACGCCTTTTGACATTAAACCTGAATATTCATCTGAGACATTCCGAGAACTTATCCATCCCCTACACACAGGTGAACAAGACAAAATTGTGCTTACCACCGTGCATCAACGAAAAGATGGCAGCCGCTATCCTGTTGAAGTACATCTTGAGTTTTCGATATACGAAGGTAAGCCTGCCTTTGTGGCAATTATTGTAGATATCTCACAACGAAAAAAAGCCGAAAGAGCATTGCGGTTAATTAATGCTACGGCTATGCAATCTCGCGATGGCATTTTTATTACCACAAGAGAGCTAGATGAGCCTGGGCCTGAAATTGTTTTTGTCAATCCTGCGTTTGAAAAAATTACGGGCTATTCTGAAAAAGAAGTCATTGGTAAGACACCAAGAATCTTACAGGGGCCCAAGACAGATAAAAACATTCTTAAACTAATGAGGCATTCACTTCAAAATGATGTTTCATGGAGTGGTGAGACAATCAACTATCGAAAGGACGGCACTGAGTTTTACATGCAATGGAGCATAGATGCGATACGTAATGAAGCCGGAGAAATTACAAATTGGACTACTGTTTTAAGGGATGTTACTGAAGAGAAAAAATCTCGCGAGAAATTGCGCTTACGTGAAGAAGAGTTTCGTCTTATATTTAACAATGCGCCGGCGGGGATCGCCCTGACTGACTTATATGGTTCATTTCTTAACGTTAATGCCGCATTGTGTACTATGTTGGGCTATTCAGAGGCTGAGCTACTCGAGATGTCTTTTATAGAAATCACTCATCGAGATGACATAAAAAAAAGCCAGGATTATTTAGCTGAATTGCAAGATGCTCAGCTTGAAGGATATAAAATTGAAAAACGCTATGTTCACAAGAATGGGGCGATTGTATATGTGCAAGTAAGTGTTGCGGTCGTGCACGATGAAAATCAACAGCCTGCAATGCTGATTGTTCAAATTGAGGATGTTACTGAAATAATCAAAGCAGCAGAATATTCGCAAAAACAACAGGAGCAGTTAGCTCACATGGATCGTTTGAGTATGATGGGTGAAATGGCAGCAGGCATTGCCCATGAGATCAATCAACCTCTTACTGCGATTGATTCATACGCGCAGGCGGCAAAACGCAGAATTCAAAGCGACGCTATTGATATTGAAAAGCTGCAGGATTTATTAGAAAAAATTTCTAAAACATCAGTGCGTGCCGGGGATGTGATTACGCGTTTGCGCGCCATGGTTAAGCGCCAGCCCAAAAAACGAGAGAATATAAATATTAATAGGTTAATAAAAGATTCTTCCAACATAGCAGAGGTGGACATTCACGCACTTAAATTTAAAATTGACTTTAAACTTGATAGTGCGACGCCTAGCGTCATGGCAGATACTATACAAATTCAGCAAGTCATATTAAATCTCATTCGTAACGCAATTGACGCAGCATCCAAGGAGCCAGATCAGTATAAAGTGATTACAATTAGTTCTAAGCTTCTAGCTGCAAAAAATAGAGTAGAAGTATCTGTGAAAGATTATGGCAGTGGTCTAGATGAAGAAAGTGCACAACAAATTTTCAACCCATTTTATACTACTAAGGAGTCAGGGATGGGTATGGGATTAGCAATTTGTCATTCTATTATTCAAGAACACAGTGGACATTTATGGGTTACGCGCAATTCAGATAAAGGCACTACCTTCCATTTTACTTTACCTACTGCATTGGATGATAAAAATGAATGATGATAATCAAACTGTCTTTATAGTAGATGACGATGATGATGTGCGTGATAGCTTGGTTGAATTGCTTGAATCAATGGGCTTGCAAACGCTTACATATGCAAATGCGCAAGGCTTTCTTGATGAATTCAATACTGGTAAACCAGGTTGTGTACTGGCAGATGTACGTATGCCCGGTATGAGTGGCATAGAATTACAACAAAAGTTAAATGGGCTAGGCGCATCAGCACCATTAATAATTATGACTGGACATGGTGAAGTTGCTATGGCCGTACAAGCCATGAAAAATGGTGCATTTGAATTTCTGCAAAAACCATTTCGAGATCAAGAGTTACTTGACTGTATCACTAAGGCGCTTGAACAAGATGCACTGAAGCGTAAAAATCTTAGTGATAAGCATGCGATACAACAGCGTGTCGATTCTTTAACAGCGCGTGAACGTGAAGTAGTTGATCTCGTATTAGATGGGAAAGCCAATAAAGTCATTGCTCGAGAGCTTGGTATTAGTGATCGAACCGTAGAAATTCATCGTTCCCATGCTATGGAAAAACTTGGAGCAAAGTCTGTTGCGGAACTAGTTAAATTCATGCTGAGCGCTCAAGCCTAACTTTTTTATTTTTTAATCTCTTCGTAATCTCACAATTTTAGTGAGTATCTCTACAATATAGGTTTTTAAGGTCGATTTGGATTCTGTTTATTGATCAAGATCAGTATTTCAGTACTCAGTTTCGTGTCACTATGCACAGTGTGTGAGATTCTCAATGTAAATAAATCAGTATGGCAGCTATTAAATTTATCAATGATTTGGGAATTAACTAAAAAAAACAAGCCTATACATCTTATTGTAGGCAGTGGCGCAATGCGGGACCAACTCATTAGGCTGCTCGACAAGCTTCCCACCGAGGTTAAGGCATTTGAAAATGTAAATGCATTTCTCGCTGAGCCTTTATCTGAGGCCCCAGCATGTTTAATCACTGAAATTAAATTAGCCGACACCGATGGAATCACCTTGATTAAACAAATGCGTGAACATGGCTTATCCACGCCAGTAGTTGTATTAGCAAATGGGGATGACAGCGTAAACACGGCCGTACAGGCCATACATGCAGGTGCAGCAGATTATATCGAAAGACCAATTGTGGAGCGAGACTTTATCGAAAGAGTACAGACTATTCTTGATCAAAGTAACCGCTAACACACTAGTATTACAATCAATGTAGTTAAATATTTATAATCATATATCTCAAGGAAGTATTTATTAGAGTTATTTCAAGAGAAGCAAGGCTATTGACCATTATGTGAATAAATATGGCTTTAATGAATCATTATTTTACTGAGTCGAAGCTCCTTAATTACTCTTCTTCATGTATTAAAGACTTATTTCGTGTGCAGTTGGCATGTACTTGATGAAACAATACGTGCTCAAAAAATTTATGAATTCATTCGTGATAAAATCAAGTTTGGTTATAATCGTAAAGAACTTATACCTGCTTCTTTATTAATTATTAGCACTAATAACAGCCTGTATTTCTTGCCTTAAGTTGTTTATGTGATCTTTGTCTTTAATCGGCCATTTGTTTATTTCTTCACTTTTAGCTATGTCCTCATTACTTGATGCTAAATCATGGAACCACTCATGAGTGACTTCTAAGGATACTTTTATACCTTCCAAATTGTATTTTTGATCTGTATGGTGATAGGGGTCTGGGAACAGGATAAAGTTATGATTAAGTTCATTAATGTAATTACGATATTCGGTCCAACTTGTATAATTGAACTCACCAGCAACATAGAGTTTATTTATATAGTCTGAGACTTCCAGAGTAATCTCATTCCAATGCTTATTTTGTTTGGCAACTCCAAACACCTCATTCCAATTTACGAGCATGGTATACAGCAATGTAAACTCTATATAGCTCCAGAATTCAGAATTGTTTAATTTGGTAGTACCCTGCTTATTTAGTTCCGTGTAGTAAATAAAGGATTTTAAGGCTGTATAAAATGCATCAAGCTCTCTAGATACTTTTTTTATATGGGTTTTATCAATATTAATCATCTATTCTCAGTAGTGCTTGAATAGTTTTTAGATGAAAGCTAATTAAGGAAATCTTTTTAGTACTCTTATTCGTATCAAAAAGATTAGTGCACACGTTGTTTATAAACGGAAAAACAATTCTATAACTGGATTATCGTAATGTCGGCGTAACTTTCTATTGTGATAAGCTATTGCCACCACAATTCCGCCCATAAATATTAGAAGTATTGCTACGATTATCGATAGTAAAGGAGGGTAGATGGCAATTAGTATGCCAGCAATAATTAAAATTATACCGCCCAACATATCTCCACCTTTTATGAGTTTTATTTTATATATACAATAATAAATAATATGCGAATGCTTTTTGATTTAGGTCAACGTGTGGCCAATCAATAGCTTATAAAAGGGCATAAAATTATATAGTATAAAGATATTTTTATAATAAAATTTAGATATATTGAGAAAATTTAAACTCTAGTCAGAAAGTATCCATGTCATGGCATCTGCTTGAGTAAAAGCATAGTGCCTCGCCTCGGTCTTTAAGAAGGGCTGGATAATATCAACTACATTATTTAAAACTTTACTATGAGTAATCGCAGCTATTTTGCATATATTTTTGTGATAGTTTTTTACAAATTTAACATGTGACAATATCGCTTTGATATTTTTCCACCTAGGAAAATGTTCATTGTAAATTATAAATCCTTTTAAATTACCATTATCTTTTATGTAAAGGTTGATTTCCTTTACTATTTTCGAGAAATTATTTTTTCAAGAGGAAAAATTGGTTTTATTTTTGGCATACCTGCAACTTTGTCTAGTTCTAGTTCTATCATTCTCAATTATTAACTTAGCCTTCGAGCAAGCACGATAGCATTTTAGATGTTTATTCTTATTGATTTAAATCAACAGAGTAATTATCAGTGATTTATGGATTTTGTGGGAGCCAGTTTTCTTGCGCTGTTATCAAATAGTGTTAAATTATATATTTAAAATTATTTGTGGGGCGTGCAAATTAATTATCAACTTTGTTGATACACGATACATTAATAATTGCGTTACCATAATAGTTAATGATGGGCAATTAAGGTTACAGCTTAGGTTCTTGTATGGAATAAAGATATAAGAGTAATTCAAAAATACGCCCTCTTACCAAGGTCTTTGCATACTGAGGGCTAACTACTGACCATGTTTCTTCACTATATCGATCACCCCAAATTGGCATTAGGCGAGTACCGTGAGATTTCACTATTTCACGGCCGTCTATAACCAAATAAATTTCTATAAAAGGGAAAACCCCATCATTTTTGATCAGTAACTGTGTTAAATCAGCTGGTTTAAACACTAATGCAAAGGAATAGGGGCCATCGCCTTTTGCATCCTCTCCATGGCATAGCGCGCATCTTTGCTGAAACTCTTTTTCCCCTTCAATTACTAATTCGTCTATTTCACTTGCATTTGCTGCACAGTTAAAAATAATGACGAGTAATAGTATTAGTTTAAGACTTATTAATACTTTATTTAAAACATTCATAAAAATATCAAGTGATGATTTGACTTAACTTTAGAGTATTAAAATTAGTGAAATATTAGTTGATATAAATCAAGCTGTATTGTTAAAACTCTAAGATTAGTTCTTATATGTATTAAATACTTATCTATTTGCTAGTATCTCGATTTATGATTATATAATCAATGCCCATCTAGTATTTCAACTCAGTATTTATAGATGTGGATAAATAATTTTTGGAAAGTATAGATTCGTTTAGTAGGTGCTTTTGTAGCAAATCTAATCCCTAAGCTCCACTCAAATCTTCAGCCCGTCACCAAGGAAAAAATTGCACTAAGTGAAGGCTAGGTATAGTTCTAGTTTCTGGAAATAAATGGGTCATTAAGGGCAATCGTCTTACTCAAAGGATTAAGTGGAAGGATGCAAAAGGGTATATACATTGGTCAAGAAATTTAAGCTGATCTTCTCTCCACTGTAATTGCTCTCGTGTACCGAAATTTAATAGATACCCTGCTCAATCAAAAAAATATATTTCCTAAGTACAAATGTTACTCTGCGAGCACAAGATCATCGATGGCTCGTGCTAGGAATCGGGTCGCTTCACCACCGGTGACGGATCGATGGTCAAAAGTCAGAGATAAAGGAAGTATATGGTGTACAACGGCGCGATCATCCACAGCAACTACTTGTAAGCGAATATGTCCCGCGCCTAATATTGCAACGGTAGGTGGCACAACAATTGGATCTGCATAACGACCCCCAAAGGTACCGAAATTTGATAATGTAAAAGTGTAACCGCGTAATTCTTCTGCAGGGATTTTCCTGGCATGCACATCGCGTTTAATTTTATTTAAAGCATTTCTTAAATCTTCACGGTTGCGGTTGCCAACATCTCTCAATACGGGTACAAACAAACCATCTTTTGTATCAACAGCAACACCTAAATCTATTTTTTCTAAAACACGCCTACCGACAGCGTGACTGTCGTACCAGGCATTTAGTGAAGGTTCTACTTTACATCCACTCACAATCGCTCGAATCAATCGTATGGTAACATCTTCTTCTTTGGCCCAAGCATCTATATCTGCATCATCATTAATCGTTACCGGTACTACTTCTGCATGTGCTTGAGACATGGTACGTGCCATGGTTCGACGCGTACCTCGCAGTAATTCCATGGGGCCTACTTCATCCAGAATTTTTGCAACTCGCTCAACATCTTTTGCAGAAATCATTCCATCCGGGCCAGTAGGTGTTACGATAGATAGATCTACATCAAGGCGATGCGCGAGTGCACGTACTGCTGGGGTTACCTTGAGACCATGAGCTGTATGACCAACATGTAGGGCAGATTCTGCAATTACATTTTTACCTTCTTTTACCTCGCCTACTACAGTACCGGCATTATCAGTTTTAACTTTTTGTTGGTTTATTTCAGGGCTGCCAGAAGAAAATTCGACAAGGGGGTCACCGACATTAATAATGTCACCAACGTTTCCATATAGTTTGTAAATTGTTGCGGCTTCTGGACTGGGTAAATCAACCACTGCCTTATCGGTTTCAACAGATACAAGCGGTTGATCAAGCTGTATTTCATCGCCAGGTTTTACATGCCATTCCACTATCTCAGCATCTTGCAGTCCTTCACCTAGATCTGGAAGTTTAAATATGGTCATGTGTATCCCAATGAATTCTTTACAGCAGTAAGAATTCGATCTACATCAAGCATGTATTTATTCTCTAGTCTAAATAATGGCATGATCGTGTCATAACCGGTAACTCTTTGTACGGGGGCTAGCAAGTTTAGCAGTCCATATTCTGCAAGTTGCGCTGCAATCTCGGCACCAACACCCACAGTGCGTGGTCCTTCATGCACAATGACACATCGCCCAGTATTTTCAACCGATTCCAAAATGGTTTCTATATCTAATGGCTTTATTGTTGCAACGTCGATTACTTCTGCACTAACACCTTCTTCGTCTAACTTTTCCGCAGCAAGTAAGGTTTCATGAAGCATGGCACCCCATGAAACTAAAGTAATGTCAGAACCTTCTCTTAAGGTAAAACAAACATCTAAAGGTAATGCCGCACCGTTATCTGGTACATTTTGTTTCATCAATCGATACACCCGTTTAGGCTCTAAAAATATGACAGGATCCGGGTCGCGAATGGCGGCCAGTAATAAGCCATAGGCGCGCAAAGGAGAAGAGGGAATGACTACACGTATACCAGGAATGTGAGCAAAGATGGATTCGGTACTTTCAGAATGATGCTCGGGGGCGTGTATGCCACCTCCAAATGGTGCGCGCAGCACCATCGGGCACGACAAGCGACCGCGCGTGCGATTTCGCATTCGCCCAGCATGATTAATAATTTGATCAATGGTTGAATAAATAAAGCCCATAAATTGGATTTCCGCCACAGGTTTAAGTCCTTCTGCAGCTAGCCCTATTGCCATTCCCGCAATAAGTGTCTCTGCAAGCGGTGTATCAATGACTCTCGTCTTACCAAATTTTTTTTGCAGTCCTTCGGTGGCACGAAAAACTCCTCCATTTACTCCTACATCCTCACCTAAAATTATCACGTCTTCATCTGCAGCCATCTCATATGCAAGTGCTTGGTTCACTGCATCAACTAAAGTGATCTCAGTCATTTAGTTTGTTTTCCCTTGTAGCCTTTTGGCGTTGTTTAATTAACTCCCTTGGCAGTTCTGCGTACAGGTAATCAAACATACTTTCTAATGGCTGCGGTGGTGTATTTAGATATTGTTGAACTTCATTTTCTACAATCTTCTCACATTCATGATGCAGTTTATTATCTTGCTCATCATTCCAATTATATTTTGTCCTTAATAGTGCGTTTATTCTATTAATGGGGTCGTATTTTAATTGTTCTTCAACTTCATGTTGACTTCGATAATGAGTAGCATCATCTGCTGTAGTATGGTCACTCAATCGATAGGTCAACGCTTCTATGATGCTTGGTCCGTTTCTATTTCGTGCTTTGTGCAATGCTGCAGAAAAACGTTCGCGTAAAGCAATAACATCATTGCCATCTACTTGTTCGCCATGTATACCGGCTGCTATTGCTTTTTGTGCAAGCGTCTGTGCATGAGATTGTATGCTGCGAGGTACTGAAATTGCCCATTGATTATTATTGATTACGAATACGATTGGTAATTGCCAGACGCCAGCAGCATTGATTGCTTCATAAAAATCGCCTTTTGAGGTCCCCCCGTCGCCCAATACACAGACGGCAACACGATCTTCATTGCGATATTTAATAGCATAAGCAACGCCTACTGCATGGGGAGCATGACTCGCGACGGGCACGCTAATTGGGAAATCGTGTTTTGCATCAGAAAAACACATACCACGTTCATCCCCACCCCAATATAATAAAATATTAGAGATTTTGACTCCGCGTTGTAATTGCGCACCATATTCTCTATACGAGGGTAGTAGTACATCTTCGGGCCGCATTACATCACCAATGGCAACACCCACTGCTTCTTGACCAAGAGACGAGGCATATGTCCCTAATTTGCCGGTGCGCTGTAGACTTATTGCTTTTTGATCGAATAAACGGGTTAGCACCATCATTCGATAAAGTGAGAGTAAACTGTTAGTGTCATATGTAAATTTTGGTAAGTCTTGAACTATTTCACCCAAATGATTTACATATTGAGTGTAGCCAATTTCAAACCTTATGATTTGCGACATGATGTCTCCTTTTGTTAGATTATTTTAATACATTAAACCTTCTATGTACTAAACTGTTTCGGAGCATAAATTTGTGTAAAGCATTTGATTGTTTGTTCAATCAGCAACTCTTGCAGGAGAAATATTGACTTGTATAGACTGCTTAAACAGCTCGATTAAACTAGCCATGAATGAAAATAGCAACAAGGAAAATAATTTAACTTACGAAGGATATCTTTGCTTAGACAGGTTGCTTAGTGCTCAAAATCCCCTTAAAGAACCCCCTCACCACGATGAATTACTGTTTATTATACAACACCAAACCTCTGAGCTATGGATGAAATTGGTGCTTTACGAAATTGATGCTGCTATTCAATATATTCAAAATGATTGCCTTGATCCAAGTTTCAAAATACTAGCTCGTGTAAAACTTATTCAACGGCAACTGTTTGAACAATGGGCAGTCTTGGAAACCTTAACTCCAACGGAGTATTCGAAATTTCGAAATATATTGCAACAAGCCTCTGGATTACATTCGTTGCAATACAGATCCTTTGAGTTTGTATTAGGAAACAAGAATAAACAAGCATTGGCGTATTACAAAAGTGATTTAAATGCCTATACCAAGCTTAAAAAATTATTAGAGGCACCAAGCCTATATGAAGAATTTCTTTTATACCTACATCGCAATAACTATGCAGTACCAAGTGAATGTATTAATCGAGATTGGTCTATGCCTCATCAGCGTAGTGAAAAACTCGTCGATGTATTTACACGAATATATACCGATCCAGACGAACACTGGGATGCGTATAATATGTGCGAAAAATTAGTTGATATTGAAGAACAATTTCAATTATGGCGATTTCGTCATATGAAAACAGTTGAACGAATTATTGGTTACAAGCCAGGTACCGGAGGAACTGCTGGTGTTAAATACTTAGAGCAAGTACTAAAAGTTAAATTTTTTCCCGAGTTATTCGATGTGCGCACGTCCATAGGCGAATTCACAGATGTATAAAATCGCTAGTGCTGTATCTGCACTAAATAAACAGCCTTTATCAGAAGAGCTAGTTTGTAAACATTTGCATCCGTTATTTAGGCAGACGTTACAAGCATTCGCGCCAAAAATTTATTTGGCAAATCATTCCTTAGGGCGTCCACTAGATAAAACTAAGGATGATATAAATACTGCGATAAATGTTTGGTATGAAAATCTAGACAGCGCATGGGAAATTTGGGGTAAACGTATAGAAGATTTTCGTCAACAAATTACAGAATTGATACATGCACTGAGTGCAGATTGCATCGTACCAAAGATTAATGCGGGACAGGGGCTACGTGCGATTCTAAATTGTTATGATGAAAAAATTAATGTGTTAACAACTAGTGATGAGTTTAATTCACTGGATTTCATTCTTAAGAACTACCAACACCGTGGTCGCATAGAACTTAAAAGAGTAGCGCCAACGAATGGCCGTTACTATAATTTCGATGCGTTAATTCAATCCATAGACAAATCAACGCATCTCATCGTAGTTTCTTATGTCCTATTTACTACCGGTCAATTACTAGATGAATTGGCCGAACTAACTCATTCAGCCCACAAACAAGGTGCGTTTGTTCTTGTTGATCTCTACCACGCTGCAGGTATTGTGCCAGTGGATGTCAGTGCATTGAACATCGATTTTGCGGTCGGCGGTTGTTATAAATATTTGCGCGGTGGTCCAGGTGCTTGCTGGCTGTATATACACCCACGTCATTTGGATGGTTCTTTGCACACATTGGATACGGGCTGGTTTGCACAGCCTGACCCATTTAGTTTTCAACGGCCCAATAATGTAGAGTTCGCTTCCGGCGGTAAAGCATTCTTTGAATCGACCCCTGCAATTTTGACTTATTATCAGTCACAAGCAGGTCTTGAATTTGTGCTTGCCCTTGGTATACAGCGTCTACGAGAGTATTCGCTTTATCAGCAAAATTTATTATGTGAACTTTTGCAACAACGAGGTGTAAGTGTGATTGGTACTCGAGAAAATCATGGTGCATTCATTGCGCTGCCACATCGCGATGTCGAGCAAATAACAAAGCAGTTATTGAAAGAACAAGTGGTCACAGATGCGAGAGAAGGTTATTTGCGCGTGTGCCCAGATATTTTGAATACCGCTGATGAACTTGAGATGGCAAGTATAAAGCTTGCTAATTATTTATCTACTTAACGTTAAAAATACACACTGTGAATAAATAGAAAGTTTAAATTGTCTAAAGTCAAATAAATTCTTGTAACTTAAAGCTAGGATTTACGGATGAAGCAAGTGGATGATGCAATCGAAACAAATGGTTTTGAGTTTGTAGAGTATATTGCACATGATACTAAAGAGCTTGAAGAGCTCTTCATCCAAATGGGCTTTATTGCTGTATCTCGGCATCGTTCAAAAGATGTAACACTATATCGCCAGGGTGATATAAATTTTATCATTAACCATGAGCCACATAGTTTTGCTTCTGCATTTGCACAGGTACACGGCCCTTCCGTGTGTGCATTCGGTATACGTGTAAAAAATGCAACACTAAGCTATGAACGTCTCAAACGATTAGGCGCAAAAGAATTCCTTGGCCAGGTTGGGCCGATGGAACTCAACATACCAGCAATTTATGGAATTGGTAGGAGCTTAATTTACATTATTGATCGATATGGTGATTCATCTATATACGATGTCGACTTTAAACCTATAGAAGGGCGGCCACGAAATCCCACGGGAGTGGGCCTAAGAGCGATAGATCATCTGACCCATAATGTGCATCAAGGACGGATGAATCAATGGGCTGAATTTTACGAACGATTCTTTAATTTTCATGAAATAAAATATTTTGACATTCATGGCACACAAACAGGTTTGCGTTCGCGCGCTATGGCAAGCCCTTGCGGAAAAATTCGTATACCTATTAACGAACCTTCCGATTCTAAATCACAAATCCAAGAATATATCGAGGCCTATCATGGTGAAGGTATTCAGCATATAGCTTTACACACTGATGATATTTATACCTCAGTAGAGAGGCTAAGAGAAAACGGTATAACTTTTATGGATGTACCTGAAACGTACTATGATCAAATTGAAAAGCACATCCCTCATCATGGAGAAGACCTTGACAGATTAAGAGAAAATAAAATTCTCATCGATGGTTCTGTCAAAGATGAGCCTAATTTACTTTTGCAAATTTTCACGCAAACAGTGATAGGACCAATTTTCTTTGAGATCATACAACGTAAAGGCAATGAAGGATTTGGTGAGGGAAATTTTCAGGCTTTGTTTGAGGCAATCGAGCAAGACCAATTAAAAAGAGGAGTCATATAGATGGCACAATGGATTTCTATACCCAAAACTGAAGGTAAGGCTTCACGGCAAGCCCATGCGGATTTACCTAAAAATACTTTTGAAAGAGAACTTGGTAAAGAAGGATTTTATGGGCCAGCTACTCAGATGTATCATCGACATCCACCTACAGGCTGGAAAAAAATCGATGGACCATTAAAACCCAGTGCCTTCGATACCAATAAAATACAAGATTCAACTAGTTCGCCCTGGGATGCAACACCACTCCTATGTAACGACTATTTTAATTTTCGATTTTGGAAAACAGAAACCAACATGGACCATCTGGTTCGTAATGGGGATGGAGATGAGCTGCTATTTATACATAGTGGTGAAGCAGAATTTTTTTGTGACTACGGCCATCTGCATATTAGTGAAGGTGACTACCTCATTATACCTCGCGGTACAATGTGGCGTATTGAAATCGCGTCATCATTATCTGCCTTGTTAATCGAGTCAACGAACGCAAGCTACCAACTTCCAGATAAAGGACTAATTGGTAATCATGCCATCTTCGATCCTGCTGTTTTGGATGCTCCAGAACTTGATCAGACTTTTGTTACACAACAGACAGAAGAAGAATGGAGTATTTTTGTTAAACGCAGAGGGATACTTAGCACTTTAATCTATCCCTACAATCCATTGGATGCCATTGGCTGGCACGGAACATTGATGCCGGTGCGCTTAAATTGGAGAGATATTCGACCAATAATGAGTCATCGTTACCATATACCACCTTCTGCTCATACTACTTTTCTTTCCAAGCATTTTATTGTATGCACATTTACACCACGACCGTTGGAATCAGACCCAGGAGCTTTACGGGCACCCTTCTATCATAATAATGATGACTATGAAGAAATTATTTTCTACCATCGAGGTGAGTTCTTTTCACGTGACAATATTCATTCTGGGATGATTACTTTGCATCCCAGCGGCATCACACATGGACCACATCCTAAAGCCTTTGCAGCAGGTAAGCATCGAACTCGGGATGAAACAGACGAAGTGGCCGTGATGATAGATTCTCGAGAAGAGGTGGATATTCTGCCACAGGCCAAAGCGCTAGAGTTAAAAGAATATGCAAATTCTTGGCAACAATCTTAAATACAAAATTTTTCTAATTGTTTAGTGTATTAAGTTTACGTGAAACTTGCATCGTTAAAAGAGGGTGGACGAGATGGGACACTCATCGTAGTGAGCTATGATTTAACTCAAGGTATTTCTGTTCCACAAGTTGCACCCACTCTGCAAATTGCAATAGAAAATTGGCAGAGCATCTTTCCTGAACTCGAAACTATTTATTTTGATCTTAATGAGGGGAAGTTAGAAAGCTTTCCAATTAATAAGCAACTTCTCGCTTCTCCTTTGCCTCGTGCCTATCAATGGTTAGATGGGAGCGCATATTTAAGTCACGTAGAACGTGTACGTAAGGCACGAGGAGCAGAGATGCCTGAGAATTTGTTTTCTGACCCTTTGATGTATCAAGGTGGGTCAGATATTTTTTTTGGACCTACTGATTCAATTGTCTTAATAGATCCAGACTGGGGATTGGATTTTGAAGCCGAAGTTGTCGTTGTTACAGATGATGTGCCACAGGGAGTTTCTTCTAATGAAGCTCTTAATCATATTCGTTTGGTCATGTTAGTCAATGATATTTCCCTACGAAATTTAATTCCGAATGAATTGGCGAAAGGATTTGGATTTTTACATGGCAAACCCCCAAGTGCTTTTTCACCAGTTGCTGTAACAATTGAAGAACTTGGTAATGCTTGGTCTGATGGTAAGTTGAATTTACCTTTAACGATACATTTAAATAGCCAATTGTTTGGTAACGCAAATGCCGGTAATGATATGCATTTCAATTTTCCGACCTTAATTAGTCATGCTGCAAAAACGCGTGCTTTGGGTGCCGGTACATTAATAGGTTCTGGAACAGTCTCTAATTATGATAAAAGTAACGGTTTTTCTTGCTTAGTTGAAAAACGAGTAGCTGAGATCATCGAGCAAGGCGAGGCAAAAACCCCGTTTTTATCGTATGGTGATCAGGTATGTATAGAAATGTTTGATCATAGAGGAGACACAATTTTTGGATCCATAGAACAAAAAATTGTGTGAGGTGACCCTTGAAGCTCTATACATATTACCGAAGCTCTTCCGCATATCGGGTACGCATAGCCCTTAACTTAAAGCATCTTGATTACGAAGCCTATCCTATCCACTTACTGAAAAATCAGGGTGAAAACTGGCGACCTGAGTATTTGGCAATTAATCCGCAAGGTCTGATACCTGCTTTGGAAGATCAAGGTAAGGTATTTATTCAATCGTCAGCCATTATTGAGTACTTAGAAGAAACGTATCCAAATCCTAGCATACTCCCCAAAAGCTCAACTGCCAGAGCCTATGTACGCGCTCTTGCACAAATTATCGCTTGTGAGATACATCCTCTAAATAACCTAAGAGTACTTAATTATCTTATCGAATCTTTCGATTGTAGTGATAGCCAGAAACGCGATTGGTACCGCTATTGGGTTTATGAAGGATTTACAGCTATAGAAAAATTCATTGAAACGCATAATCATAAAGGAAAATTTTGTTACCGCGATAACCCCACAATTGCTGATATATTTTTAATCCCTCAGGTGTATAACGCGAATCGCTTTGAGTGTGATATGAATAAATTTCCACATATAAAAAAAATTAATGAAGAATGCTTATCTCTAGAGGAATTTTCGGCAGCAGTGCCGGAAAACCAAGCAGATGCAGAGTAATAAATAATACCTAACAATAACTGATAGTTCTGTTATTACTTATGGAATTTTTACAATTTGAACTTTGTCTAAATATAACTAAATCGGATTTGATAAAATAGAAATATATTTTTGCAGAGAGGTTAGCTATGAGTGTGCCGGCGAATCGACAACTGCAACAATTTGCTCACCAATATCACTTAGAAGGTCTAACGAGTTCTTCATTAGGGCTCATACTTAAAGGTCAAACTGGCTACACAATAGATAAGGCTACCCGTTTTCTAAATTTTCAAAACCGAATTAATAATGAGATGCTTGAGCATCGTGTCATTACTCATAATGAGTATACGGCATGGTTTAAAAATGGTATGCAAAATCTTGAGCAGGTAAAACAGTTCATTGTTCAATTTTCTGTGTTTTCAAATCAATTTTTGATTGCGCAATTATTAAAAACACTAAATGCAGATAGCTTAGAGGGAATGCGTGCTTCAAAAGAAATACTTGCGAATGAAATTGGAGTAGTTTTTAATTCCTCAAAAAAAACACAATATAGTGACAATAAAAAATTAGATAAAGAAGTAGATCCTGAATTAGTATCTGTTGAAGGTACAGTTGAAGGAGGAGTTTTTCATTTTCGAGCAGCGCATTTTGAGTGGTTGTTACGAATTTCCAGTAAACTGAATTTAGGTTTTAACGATTTGGGTAAACGCAAGCATGGCACTCATGCAACTCTATTTTTCTGTGACGAGCTTGCACGCCTTTATGGAAGCGAAGATTACCAAACTTCACAGGCCGCAAGTTATGCGGTTGAAAATTGGGCTGCAGCAGGTTTTTGGGATGAGTTAATAGTAGGGTTGAATAAATTTAATCAAATACACCACATGAACTTGCCGTTGGCATTTTTTACTTGGCATGGTCGTTTAGAAGCACAACATGCTCGTCATACACAAGAAGAGTTAGAAGAACTGTATTTTACTCGTGACATTCGAGAGAATGATTTTATTTTTTATGGCAATCAAATGCTTGATGGTGTAGCTGCGTTTTGGGATGGTTTAAATGCACAGCGTAAACAACCCGCTGCATTTAACTAAGAACGGGAATTCATATATAAAATTTATGAACTGCTCCGTATATTTTTAGAACACTTCACGAACTCAATATTTAGCTAAAAGATAGTGCCATACAATGCGTATAGTGTATTGTATTGTGTGGTGATGTTTATTGTACATTCCTGCACAAAATAGTATGTTATATATAATTAACAATAAAAATGAGATCAACAACAATGGTAAAAGAGGTCAAGAAAGGTCTTCGTGGTATCGCTGCAGGCACAACTGCAATTTGCACCGTAGGCAAATCAGGCCAAGATCTAAACTACCGCGGCTATAATATTGATGATTTAGCACAACATGCTACATTTGAAGAAGTCGCATATTTATTGCTATACGATAAATTACCGACGACTCAAGAATTAGATAGCTATAAAAAACAATTATGTGAGTTACGCAATCTATCTGAGCCTGTTTTACAAACATTAGAACGAATTCCGGCACACACACATCCCATGGATGTCATGCGCACCGCATGCTCGATGCTTGGGTGTATTGAACCCGAAGTTGATTTTACAAAGCAAGATGAGACTGCAGATCGCCTGTTGGCAACAATGCCTGCTTGCATGCTGTATTGGTATTGCTTTGCACATCAAGGTAGACGTATTAGTTTGCAAAGTGAGGAGGATTCAACTGCAGGCTATATTCTTCACCTCATTAGTGGAAAGCAAGCACATAAACTGCATGAACGCTGCATGGATGTTTCACTAACTTTATATGCAGAGCATGAATTTAATGCCTCAACTTTTGCCTGCCGTGTATGTGCGGCAACTTTATCTGATATGTATTCCGCAGTTAACGCAGGAATAGGTACTCTTAAAGGCCCTTTGCATGGTGGGGCTAATGAAGCCGCGATGGAATTGATCGAGCGATTTGAAACACCAGATGAGGCAGTTTTGGGTGTCAAAGATATGCTTGAAAACAAACAACTAATTATGGGTTTTGGGCATGCGGTATATAAGCATTCAGACCCAAGAAGTAAGCACGTAAAGGAATGGTCGAAACGTCTTAGTGAACATGCCGGTGACACAATGCTATATCAAATTTCTGAAGCAATTGAGGAAGTAATGCGAAGTGAGAAAAATATATTTCCAAATTTAGATTTTTATAGCGCTTCTTGTTATCACTATATGGGGATCCCCACAATATTGTTCACTCCACTTTTCGTCTGTTCTCGAGTTACAGGCTGGTGCGCGCATATAAAAGAACAACGTGCTGACAACAAACTAATTCGCCCTACAGCAGAGTACATAGGCCCAACTCAGCGTGACTTTGTGCCGATTACTGAAAGGTAATCGGCAACAATTGTTTATATTGTGGACCAAACCAACCTTATACGACCAAGGCCTGATCGACTATTACAAGAAATTGCTGACTACGTTATCGACTATAAGATTTCGTCTAAACAAGCATTGCAAGCCGCAAACCTATGTTTAATGGACACCTTAGGATGTGCATTACTATCTCTACAACACAACGATTGTGTAGAACTGCTCGGCCCTCTTTTTGAAGAAATTCATGTTGATCATGGCGCACATGTTCCTGGCACACATTATGTACTGGATCCAATGCAAGCTGCGTTTAATCTTGGCGTAATGATTCGATGGCTAGATTTTAATGACACTTGGCTTGCAGCAGAGTGGGGGCACCCTTCAGACAATTTAGGTGGAATTCTCGTAATTGCAGATTACTTGGCGAACAAATCAAAATCACTCAACAAATCAAATTTCACCATGCAACAAGTGCTTGAGGCTTTGGTTAAAGCTTATGAAATTCAGGGAGTGCTGGCATTGGAGAATAGTTTTAACCGAGTTGGTTTGGATCATGTATTGCTTGTTCGTATTGCAACTTGTGCTGTAGTCACAGCGATGTTAGGTGGCAGCAAAACACAAGTGATCAATGCATTATCAAACGCATGGATAGATGGTGGGGCGTTACGGATTTATCGGCATGCGCCAAATACAGGACCTAGAAAATCTTGGGCTGCAGGTGATGCAACTGCAAGAGGGGTATGGCATGCGGTAATGTCATTAAAAGGTCAGATGGGATATCCCTCCACACTCACCGAAGCAAAATGGGGATTTCAAGATGTGCTATTTGGAGGCAAACAAATAAAACTTTCTCAATCATTAGGCAGTTATGTAATTGAAAACGTGTTATTTAAGGTTGCATATCCTGCAGAATTTCATGCTCAAACAGCAGCGGAAGCTGCTACAAAGCTTCATACAAAAGTTATTACACGTCTCCCTGAAATTATCAAAATTGAAATTTACACTCAAGAATCAGCAATAAGAATCATCGACAAAACTGGGCCTTTACATAATCCTGCAGATCGCGACCACTGTCTGCAATATATCGTGGCCGTGAGCTTGCTGGCAGGAGAATTATCAGCTCAACATTATTATAGTCCGTTTGCTGACGACCCCCGTATTGATGAGTTACGCAATAAAATGATCGTAAAAGAAGATCATCTATATAGCAAAGAATATTTAGACCCGAATAAACGCTCTGTAGCTAATTCCATCCAGGTATTTTTTAAGGACGGTACTGTGACAGAAAAAGTCGAAATAAGATTCCCAATTGGACATCGTAATCGTCGTATGGAGGCAATGCCTTTGCTAAGAAAAAAATTTAACAACGCATTAACTTCTTTATATTCACAAAGCCGCGTAGAACAAATTGAAAGCCTATTTAAGAATCTTGATACTCTTGTGGACACACCTGTTAATTATTTTATTCTGTGTCTCATCCCTCAGAAGCAATAACGAACAATGCTTATCTATTAATGTTTATATATATATTAATAATTATAAAATCATAATGGGATCCTGTATCTAAGGAACTAACTTATATCAAACATATTCTAAGTACTGTAAATGGGTTAATTTTCGCATGGATATGAAATTTGTTTTTCTTGCCACTTTTTTATAGGTTTATATATTTACTTTAGAAGGAGAAATAATATCTGGATATGCAAGTACTCATGAAAATGAAAAAAGCGTATCTGGGCAACTTTGCCCAGACATAGGGAAGAGATATTTCACAGGTAAATTGACACGCAATGGCAATATAGAAGCAGTTGATAGAGACGGTAATATCTATTTATTCAATATTTCGGATGACCACAAAAATTCTTGTTAAGCCAAGTTGCAAAATAATATAGAGTGCGAAAAAGTTATAAGTATTTTCAATAGTCGTTATTCTAAATACTGATTAAATTGCCTTTGTTCAATTTCCAGGAGAAGGTCTACCGACTCTTGTGACGGATGTTAGAGTAGCTAGGAAAATTTTGTCGTTTACTAAAGTCAGACATTTCAAAAACTCTTTCAACTACTTAGCAGGAGAGCTAGGATAAGCCTATTAATCCTTTTATAACATTTAGGATTACTAATGAAAGGAGGACATTATGCCAATAGGAAAATTAACAAATTTTCTAGATGACCAACATATTAAGTATGTAACCATCCAACATTCAAAGGCTTTTACAGCACAAGAAGTTGCCGCTTCCGCACATATTCCAGGAAAGGAACTTGCAAAAACCGTTATTGTTATAATTGATGGTAAAATTGCAATGGCAGTTTTACCCGCATCTTATAGAATTAATCTTGGTCGCCTTAAAGAAGCAAGTAGCGCAAAACAAGTACAACTTGCATCTGAGGAAGATTTCAAAGATTTATTTCCAGGCTGCGAGACCGGTGCAATGCCGCCCTTCGGTAATCTTTATGACATGGATGTTTATGTCGAAGAGAGTCTAATGGAGGATGAAGAAATTGCGTTTAACGCTGGATCACATACTGAATTACTTAAGCTTTCGTACCAAGATTTTGAAAGATTAGTGCATCCCAAGATAGCGAGATTCACAACATTACACTAATCATATTTATTGTGTGTAGAGTCATATAGTACGTAAGTCAAAAGTTTAAAACGCTGTCTCCTCATTAATAGGAGAGGGTGTATATTTTATTGAAATAAATTTAGGGATGTTTTAATTACATGTGCCGCTTGTGCGGGAAGAAAATAATTATAAATCGGCGCAGTGTGTAACGAATCGTTTGCATTAAATTTCAAGCCGTATATTGCATAATATCTTTTTGCAAACTCTGCATCCATCTCAGTTCGTGAGACAAGCTCTAATAATTTTGCATTTTTAATTGCCTTCTCTAGATCTTCTCCATACTTTGAGAGCTTTCGTGTAAGTTCTGCTGGTATATTTTTATCAACTTCTGGGCGTGCAAACACTTGCTGTAACAGTCCTTGAGTATACATCCCAGTAGGTGTCATCACCTCAACGCCTTTGGTTTTGAGTGCGTCTATAATTTCGTTTAAAGACACGGCTGAACGGTATCCATTAACTTTTTTTGTAGCACGGATAGCTAAATGATGTGCAGTAAATCCATAAACATAGTTCCAATGCTGTATAATTTGTGTAGGGACATTAGCATTTGATTGATCTATGAATAGTCGTAGTACTTGTCCATTTTCGAGTACCTTATACAGTAGATAAGCATTCCATCCATCTGCAAACTGGTAAAAAACTTCTTCTTTAACTTGTGATGCAATATAGCCATGATGCTGCGTAAGTAACTCAACGACAGCTTCTGCATGGTGTTGTTTAGCACTGCCACAACGTATGGCTAGATGATCAAAATGAACATTCCAGTTAAATGATTCTGCCAACTCAAGTAGAGCTAAATCGGCTTTACTATTTAGCAGAGATTCAATGCACTTCACAGCAACATAGACATCGAAATTTTTCACCCAATTCGCGATACGCTTTGCATCATCCTTATTTAAACTCTCTCGTGCCTGTTGAAACAGCTGTGATAGATACTCCTGAGCGTAGATATGAACGTGCGTATTATTCAATATTTCTTCAAATGTAGAACTTCGTCTTGCAGCATTGTAAGCCGCAATTAAATCTTCAATATCCGTGATACCGTCAAAATATCGACAAGATGTAGCAGGCTGTAAACTAGCATGAAATGGTGTCAGATTGAGATTTACTAATTCACCATTTGCTTTTTTAATTAGTAATTTTTGGTCATTTTGAGGGTGTGGAAAAAATCTTTGTTCAGCATTGACTAGCGTTGCTACAAGATCTCTCGCGAATTCATTTTCTGCTTGATAAATAGGTTTTGACATACTAAAAAAAACCAAATATAGAGTACTCAATCTAGTCATGCATAGATTTTAATTAAACCCTATAAAGAACATCGGGTTTCTGTATTAATCATAGTTATAAAATGATGGAGTTAGCAACCTTATGACTTACATTATGGTCTAATTATTTAATCTGTGTCATTTTTTAAGGCGATTGCTTATGTTCGACATTTTATGCATTGGCGCAGGAAAAAAATCCGTATTAATTGCTTATCTATACATATGGAGTAAGCGCCTTAGTCGATATTTTTTTAGCTTGTGCTTTGTGTACGCTAGTTTCAATATAGACCCCCTGTGTAACCAATTAACGGATTGTATAACCCCAATAAGTTTTTATACTGATAGACCTAGCATGAGCCGTCTATTTGTAAACTTAATTTTGCATCTAAATAACAAATGAATTTTTTACAAGAATTAAAAATTGAGAAAGTAAATTCTGGGGTTTATACCGGCACTGTTTGGCGCACTCAAGAAAATTCACATGAACAACTAGAATCTGTTTGTCCTGCTACCAACACAGTCATCGCGAACGTTAATAATAGTACTTCCATAGATTATGAAGAGGTCATAACACAATCACAAACGGTGTTTCGTGAATGGCGTAGCGTGTCTGCACCCAAACGCGGAGAAATGATTCGATTAATTGCAGAAGCATTACGACAACACAAAGATGCTCTAGGTTCGCTTGTTTCATTAGAAATGGGCAAAATAAAACAAGAAGGCGACGGTGAAATTCAAGAAATGATCGACATTGCAGATTTTGCTGTTGGTCAATCTCGTATGTTGTATGGAAAGACCATGCACTCTGAGCGGCCCCAACACCGCATGTACGAGCAATGGCATCCCCTTGGTGTTGTTGGAGTAATTACTGCGTTTAATTTTCCTGTTGCGGTATGGGCCTGGAACGCTTTTATCGCCGCAGTAGCAGGGAATACCGTGGTATGGAAGCCTTCACCCAAAACTCCTTTATGCGCGATTGCTGTTCAAAAAATTTGTAATGAGGTTCTAGAGGAGCATGGTTATCCAGGTGTTTTCTCTCTATTAATTGAATCTGGTACTGATCAAGTTAGAAAACTTATTCACGATTCTCGCATCCCACTCGTGTCTTTTACTGGATCTACTGCAGTGGGTAGAAAAGTAGCTACCACTGTTGCTGCACGTCTAGGAAAAAGCTTGCTTGAACTCAGTGGCAACAATGCAATCATCATTGACGAATCAGCCGATTTAAATCTTGCAATTCCTGCTGTTGTGTTCGGCGCAATCGGTACGGCGGGCCAACGTTGTACTAGTACGCGCAGATTGTTTATTCATGAAAAGAACTTGGATAAAACAGTTGAGAAATTAGTTCATGCTTACCAACAAATTCGAATTGGCGATCCGCTTGAAACAGATGTATTGATGGGACCATTGATTGACCAAAAGGCGGTTACCAGATTTATTGAGGCAATAGTAAAAGTACGAGAAGCAGGTGGCGAAATTTTATATGGTGGTGAAGTATTATTAAATAATGGAAACTTTGTGATGCCGACAATCGCTCGGGCTCAGAATCATTGGGATATTGTTCAGCAAGAAACCTTTGGGCCACTATTATATGTAATGCCATTTAGAGATCTCTCAGAAGCAATTGTTTTACAAAATAGTGTTCCCCAAGGATTATCATCGTCACTGTTTACAAATAATATTATAAACAGTGAAATGTTTCTGTCCGCCGTGGGTAGTGACTGTGGAATTGCCAATATTAATATTGGAACTTCAGGCGCAGAAATAGGGGGTGCATTTGGTGGGGAGAAAGATACTGGGGGTGGACGGGAGGCAGGTTCCGATGCCTGGCAGGCCTATATGCGTCGACAAACAAATACCATCAATTGGAGCCATGAGCTCCCATTAGCACAAGGTATACAGTTTGAGCTCGATCGCTGAGCAAGTAGCTCATGCGTTCAAGACCAAGGCTCATGCCTTGATTTTACCCACTGCTATGCAACATGGGTTCTTGCCCGATATTGATCCAGTCACTTGTTTCCAACGTCGTGAGCAATTCAAGCAGTTAGATGAGATTGGTCATGATTTGCCTAGTCTGCTTCATTACTCCAATTTTCGTGAATACGCAGATACATTTGATATTCCATTATGGGATCTGGATAGCATTGAAGATGAAGATTTAGTCGAAGTGCGTTTGTACTATGTTCGCGTCGGATTTTTGGCTTCTGCTTATATCAATCAAGTCGGAGAGCAGCCAGCAACCATATTACCTAAAAACATCTCTATACCGCTTTGCCAGGTGTGCAAGTTGTTAAATCGTCCTCCCATACTTAGTTATGATGGTTACGCGCTCTATAACTGGAAACGATTTAATAAAGATGGGCCGATTACGCTAGGAAATATCGATACCATACAAAATTTTGTACATTTGTATGACGAGCGTTGGTTTATTTTAGTACATGTAGCAATCGAAGCGCTCGCTGCAGAAATTATTCACGCGATTAATAATATATATTCAAGTTTGCATTTGAAAAACAAAGAATTTATCAATAAAAATATGTCTATAATTAGCGATGCAATAGAAAAAATCATTAATGTCTTGCGACGCATCCCAGAAAAAATGGACCCTAGTGTATACTACAAAACATTTCGTCCTTATATTCGCTATTTTGAAAACGTGGTGTATGAAGGTGTTGATCAAGCTGCTATCGATCACCGTGGTGAAACGGGGGCTCAAAGCACTATCATGCCTACACTTGTAGCATTGATGAAAATTCCACATCAACCTTCTATACTTACTGATCATTTAGCAGATATGTGTAAATACATGCCTGTTGAACATCGATTATTTCTTTTGCGTGTGGAAAACTTACCTGATATGCGTTATTGCTGTGATCCGAAGGTGTATAACAAAATACTAGAGTCCATGGCGACTTTTCGTGAAGTGCATTATGGTTGGGCCGAAAAATATATAAATCAGTGGACAGACGATCCACGTGGTACAGGTGGAACACCATATATGAAATGGTTAAAGCAGCTAATCGATGAAACGCGTGCTCATATGCTTTAATTTTATATCAGCTTTCCCTTAATTCTGGCAGATCGCGAAAATACTCGAGAACTTCCGGGTTAGCAACCGCATCAAGATTTTTAACGGGACGATTATGAATTACGTTTTGCACTGCAAGTTCAACTATTTTTCCATTTATTGTTCTAGGTATATCGAGTACTTGTATGATCTTTTTCGGCACGTGTCGTGGTGATGCGTTTTCACGAATTGTAGTTTTTATTCTATGTATGAGCGTGTCATCAAGGGAAACATTTTCGTGTAATTTAATAAATAGTATAACGCGAAGATCTCCTTCCCATTCTTGACCAACAACAATGCTCTCTAGGACTTCTGGAAGCTTTTCGACTTGACGATAAATTTCTGCTGTTCCAATTCGTACACCGCCAGGATTTAGTACCGTATCAGAGCGACCATAAATGAACATACCTCCTTGTTCGGTTAATTCTGCATAATCTCCATGAGCCCATACTTCAGGATACTTTTTAAAATACGCGTCATGATATTGTTTGTCATCAGGATCATTCCAAAAATAAATTGGCATCGATGGGAAAGGCTTAGTGCAAACTAATTCACCTTTTTCCCCTTGTAAAGACTGCCCCTGTTCATCGAAGACTTCAACACTCATACCAAGTCCACGACACTGTATTTGGCCACGATATACTGGCAATGTCGGATTGCCGAGCGCAAAACAAGAAATGATATCAGTGCCGCCAGATATCGAAGAAAGTAGCACATCATTTTTGATTGCTTGATATACATAATCATATTGTTCAGTTAACAAGGGTGACCCAGTTGAGAGAATTGTTTTTAGTGAAGAAAGCTTGTGACTTTGTTTGGGTACGACACCTGACTTTTGTGCTGCTGCAAGGAACTTCGCACTCGTACCAAAGATTGATATCTGTGCATCTTCAATAAGATCAAATAGTGTGGATGAATGAGGATAAGTTGGGGAGCCATCATATAAAACCACGGTAGCCCCTGTGGCCAAACTACTCACCAGCCAGTTCCACATCATCCAACCACAGGTAGTGAAATAAAATATTTTGTCCTCTGATTTCAAATCGGTGTGTAAAATCAACTCCTTTAGATGTTGTAGCAAGGTCCCGCCTACACCATGCACAATACATTTTGGTTTCCCCGTCGTCCCTGAGGAGTACATGATGTACAACGGATCATTAAATTCGAGCTGCTGAAAATGGATCTCTGGATATGAAGTATCGATGAAATCTGAATAAAAGATGGCTTTGTTTATTCCATTAATACTAGGTTGGGATTCTAAAAAAGGTACAATTATTATTTGTTGTAAATCTAAAAGTTTTTTACTTAATTGTTTTACTCTAGACAATATATTGATTGCCTTACCATTATATAAATAACCATCCGTTGTAATTAAGATTTTTGGTTGTATTTGACCGAAGCGATCCAATACACCATGTGTTCCGAAATCTGGTGAGCAAGAAGACCACACTGCACCTATCGCAGTTGTTGCCAACATTCCAATAATCGTTTCTGGAATATTCGGCAGATATCCGGCAACACGATCACCCTTTTTTATATTTGCATCCAGCAACGCATTTGCAAGATTAGTTACACTTTTATATAGCTCTTTGTACGATATTGTGATTTGTTTGCCGTTTTCTCCTTTGAAAATGATTGCAGCTTTATCATTCTGTTTTCTCAGTAAGTTTTGTGCAAAATTTAATTTACTTCCCATAAACCAGGACGCGCCAGGTATTTTGTGTTTATCTGTTATAACCGTATCCCATGATCGCGAAGCAAGTACTCCACAGAAGTTCCAAATCGTTGGCCAAAATTTTTCAGGTTCTTGAATGGACCAGTTGTATAGGTCGTTATAGCTATCAAAAGTGTGGTGGTATTGAGAATGCAAAAAATACATATAACGAGTGAGATTGGAGTGCTCGACTCGTGCTAATGAAGGTGTCCAGATTGCTGTTGCCATGTCAATAAATTAGATTTGCGCGAGCAACAGACGTTCCGGTAATACTTACTTGGGTGGCATGCGCAGTGCACCATCCAAGCGTATGACTTCACCATTTAACATCGGGTTTTGATAAATGTGACTCACTAAATGTGCAAATTCTTCTGGTTTACCCAAGCGATTTGGAAATGGCGCTAATTGACTCAAGCTTTTTTTTGCAGCTTCAGGTAATCTCTCAAACATTGGTGTTTTGAAAAGCCCAGGTGCAATCGTCATTACGCGAACACCAATGCGTGCAAACTCCCTTGCTAAAGGCAACGTAAGACTCGCTACCCCGCCTTTTGAAGCTGCATAGGCGGCTTGTCCAATTTGTCCATCAAAGGCAGCAATTGATGCCGTATTGATAATTACACCTTGTTCATTGTTTTCATCTGCAGGATTATTTTGCATGACATTTGCAACCGCTCGGCACATTACAAAAGTGCCAATTAAATTCACATTGATTACTTTAGAAAACTCTTCAATATCATGTAGTCGATCGCGGCCTATAACGCGTTCACTATAAGCAATACCCGCACAGTTGACTAAGCAGGTGATCCCCCCCAAGTCACTAGTAACGCTTTGAATTGCTCGTGTAACACTAGTTTCATTCGTGATATCTGTTTTAAGAAAGAAAATACTACTATCTTTTGGTAGGTCCTCACCAGCTTGTAGATCGAATATCGCAACCTTTGCTTTATGCTGTAAAAATTCATTTACCACCGCTAGCCCTAATCCGGAAGCGCCACCGGTGACAATAACTTTTGCAGACTTTGCATTCATTATTGTGTTGATGGTATGCCAGCTTGTCCCACCCGGCTTAAATTTTGGCGTTGCAGTTTTTTACTTATAAAGTTACCTGTGTCTAGGAGCATGGAAAGATTGATCCCAGTTTCTATATTTAGTCCATTTAGCATGTATACCACATCCTCAGTTGCCACGTTACCACTTGCGCCAGGTGCATAAGGACATCTGCCAAATCCTGCGTAGAACACTTAGTTATCGTACATGTCATTTGCCGTAAGTGTTGAAAATTCAAGAATTGTTTAACCATCATCCAGAAATAGACTTATGCATTTACGAAGATATAGTTTTCCTCAAATAAGGGGTTTTCTATGGCAGATTCTGAAACGTTATATTCAGCTTTTTGAAGATTTTAATTCAGATTATTTTACAAATTTCGTATATGATCATAATTAGCTTTATATTCCTTTGTTGTAGTAACAATAAAAGAGTAAATTCTTTCTATCGCTATTTACTTACAACATCTCAATAGCCACTGCAGTTGCTTCCCCTCCACCTATACAAAGTGAAGCAATACCAGTTTTAAGTCCTTGTATGCGCATGGCGTTGACTAAAGTCACAATAATTCGTGCACCACTTGCACCGATTGGGTGCCCCAATGCACAGGCTCCTCCATGCACATTAACTTTATCGTGATTTAATTCAAGCTCTTTCATGGCAGCCATAGCAACTACGGCAAAGGCCTCATTAATTTCAAACAAATCAACATCTTCTTTTTTCCAGTTCACTTTTTTATAAAGATTTTGGATTGCGCCAATGGGTGCCGTGGTGAACTCTTCCGGGCTTTGCGCATAAGTTGAATGTGCAAGAATTCTGGCGATAGGTTTTATACTTAATCTTTGTGCAAATTCATTTTCCATTAAAACTAGTGCAGCTGCGCCATCAGAAATGCTGGAAGAGCTCGCTGCAGTAACTGTACCGTCTTTAGATATAAATGCGGGTTTTAAGTTTGGGATTTCTTCGATTTTGCATTTTTCGGGTTGTTCATCATGATCGACTACCTCAGTATTTTCTTTATGATTAATAGTTACTGGCACAATTTCGTCTTTGAAACTTCCATTTTTGGAAGCGATGATGCTTCGTGTTACTGATTTAATAGCGAATGCATCTTGTTCTTTACGGCTAAATGAATATTTTTTTGCACAGTTTTCTGCAAAACAGCCCATTAACTGTTGGTCTTGAGGATTCTGAAGGCCGTCGAGAAACATGTGATCCAATATTTCTTTGTGCCCCATGCGTAATCCATGTCGTGCCCTCGGTATTAAATAAGGTGCGTTGCTCATAGATTCCATGCCACCTGCAGTAACCACATTAACAGTCTGCGCGAGAATTGCATCAAATGCCAACATCACAGCCTTCATGCCTGAACCACACATTTTATTCACCGTCGTACAAGGAACTGAAACTGGAATTCCAGCAGCTAAAGCGGCTTGTCGCGCAGGCGCCATTCCTACACCTGCTTGCAAAACGCAGCCCATGTATACTTCGTCAATTAAATTTACATCAAGTCTTGAATCAGAAATTGCAGCACGAATCGCTATGGCACCAAGCTGTGGAACAGGTATATCAATAAATTTTCCTAAGAAAGAGCCTATTGGTGTGCGTTTTGCCGAGACAATAACAACCTGTCTTTGAGTGCTCACTTATTTTTCTTTGAAAAGTTCGCGGTCAGTTAACATGCGGTAGATCTCATATGTACCACTCACCACCTATCTCATAAACATCTGCATTAAAAATGAAATTATAGATAGCTTAAAACGAATTTATTCACTTGCAAGACGAGTTGCAAAATCGATGCTATCATCTGTAGTACTTGAAGAAATAGCTTAAACTAAAAAATTCCCGCCTCTAATTGTGCCTCATCAGACATATTTTCTTTCGTCCAAGGAGGATCAAACACTATTTCGACTTGTACTTTTCTAACTGTAGGAACAAGTTCTATTTTACTTTTAACATCGTTGGCAAGAATGTCTCCCATGCCACATCCAGGTGCGGTGAGTGTCATTTGAATAAATACATCCCGTTGTCCATCTGCTAACTTCTCTATTTCGCATTTATATACCAACCCTAGATCGACGATATTAATGGGAATCTCTGGATCAAAGCAGGTTTTCATTTGCTGCCAGATGAAATCTTCAATTTCATGATCTCGATCATGATTTTTAATACTCTCAGGCAAAGTAGGTTTAGGCAGAGGTTCCTTGCCTAGTGCATCAGCATCATCACCGGCGATGCGGTATAGATTGCCACGATGTAACACGGTAAAACTTCCACCCAGGGATTGCGAGATGGTTACCTGTGCATCTTTGGTGATTAAAACTTTATCACCTTTCGGGATGCTTACTGCAACACAGGATCTTTTTAAAGTAATGAATTCAGTTTCGTTCATGGTTTACATTTTTCACTTATTTAATACTTAACATCTATTCATAGTTAGACCTCAAGAATCCTAATTAAATGCAATTTGCACCATGCCACTGTTCAAGCGAACGGCGAAAGTTTTTAAGTCCTCATAGGCTGGGGCACTGAGAACCTTGCCAGTCTTGATGTCAAACGTTGCTCCATGGCGTGGACATGCAATGATATTCGCTTTAACTGTTCCTCCTGTTAGGCAGCCCCCGTCATGGGTGCATCTGTCCTCAATAGCATAATATTTACCCTTGATATTAAAAATAGCTACATCCATATCATCAAGCTCGAGCACACGCCACTCACCTTTATTTACCTCGCTTGCAGGAAAAGCATCAATCCATTCCATGAATAAGACATCTAATTTATTTATTCTGTGCAAACAGTTTCTTGTTGATCATGCATTGCAGCATGCATAGTATGCCAAGCTAGCGTTGCGCATTTCACCCGCATTGGGAATTCCTTCACGCTTGTAAGTAATGCGAGTTTACCTAACAGCCCTGCAGCTTCAGCTGTTGGTTCTTTTTCAGAGACGAGTAATTCATGGACATCCTTGAATAGACTTTCTACTTCTGCAAGTGTTTTGCCTTTAATTGCTTGCGTCATTAAGGATGCAGATGCAGTTGAAATCGCACATCCGCCTCCTTCAAACCCTACTTCTTTTATTACGTCGTTTTCTATACATAAATGTACTTTAAATTCATCGCCACAATATGGGTTGTAGCCATGTGCGCTATGGTTAGTTCCAACGGGTATTTTAGGATAATTCCTAGGATTACGATTGTGATCAAGAATTAAGTCTTCATACATTTCACGTAAATCGGATGTCATATCATAGTTACCTAACTAACATTTGGCGCCTTATTCCAAATTGCCCAGGCTCTTAGCGCCAGGTAGAATATTTTTTAAATGTTGCTCGATATATTGGGCAATTGGTTTAATGGGTAAACTATCTGTTATTTCTTTTGCAAAACTATATGTCAATAAGCTACGTGCTATTTGTTCTTTGATTCCACGTGAGCATAAATAAAATAATGCATCATCATCTAACTGGCCAACAGTAGCCCCATGACTGCATTTCACATCATTTGCATAAATTTCTAGCTGTGGTTTCGTATCTACTTCCGCATCTGGAGACAATAATAAGTTATTATTTTTTTGCTCGGCATCGGAACGTTGAGCATCGGGATGAACATATGCAATACCACGGAAAACTGCTCTGGCTTGATCATTTGCTATACCTTTAAAAAATACACGACTGGTGCAATTTTCAGCCAGGTGATCTACTCTTGCAAAAGTGTCAAGCTGTTGATGTTCACTTGCAAAATATAAACCTTTGGCAACATACTCACATCTTGGTTCGCTAAGATCCGAACGAATTTCATTACGCGCCAATCTTCCACCTAAAGCAAATAAATAGCTTGAAAAAAGACTATCTTGTTGTTGATGTACCTTTGATAATGAGATATGAAAGCTTAGCTTTGCTTCTTGCTGAATTTTGTAGTGTGAGAGCTTTGCACGCTTAGCTAAAACAATTTCTGTAGTTACATTGTTAAAATATACGGAATCACCGAAACCAATATACGATTCAATAATTGAAGCTTGACTGTTTTCTTCTGCAATTATGAGATTGCGAAGATGAAACCAAGTAGGGTGGGTTTGTGTTGTGCTGATATATATTAAATGTATCGGTTTCTCTACGACGCAGTTTTTTAGTAGGTGTATATAAATACCATCTTGCATCAGCGCTGTGTTTAAAAGGACAAACCCATTTTTCTCTGTGTTTGCATATTTTCCTAGAAATGATTTAACTTCATCGTTATTATTTTGTAGTTGATCAGCAATGCTGGCTAAATGAATCTCGCTTGGGATTTTATCTAGCTGCGATAAGTTTTCATCAAGTGCACCATCCACAAATACGACTCGGTATACATCAAGGTTGGGTATAAGAGCTGAGCTAATTTCACTTTCATTAATTTTTAAATTACGTTTGTTAGGAAAGCTAAATGCCTGCCTTTGCAGGGATTTAAAATTTGTATACTTCCAGTCCTCCATCTGAGGATTAGGCATGCCGGAAATTTTAAATTGATTAAATGCAGAATCACGTAAGTTAACTATCCATGGAATAGATGTGCCAGGAAAATTCTGTTGATGTAATTGCTGGAGAGTTAATTCATCAGATCTGTATTCAACAATCGTATTCATGCTGTGACTCCGCCGTCTTCACGTAACCACGAATAACCTCGTTTTTCTAAATCCTGTGCTAAATCTCGATTGCCTGAACGAACTATTTTTCCTTCAGATAATACATGCACATAATCTGGGATAATGTAATCTAGTAATCTTTGATAATGTGTAATAACAATAAATGCACGTTCTTGGTTACGTAATGCGTTTACACCTTCTGCAACGATCTTTAGTGCATCAATATCAAGACCCGAATCTGTTTCATCTAATAACGCAAGTTTTGGTTCAAGTAATGACATTTGAAAAATTTCATTGCGTTTCTTCTCGCCGCCAGAAAACCCCTCGTTCACAGCTCGTTTCAGCATTGAATCGCTCATTCCTAGGCTGCGCATTTTATCTTTAGCTAGTTGCATAAAATCCACAGCGTCTAGTTCTTCTAAGCCCCGATGCTTTCGTATTGAATTGACTGCTGTTTTCATGAAATAGATATTATTTACACCTGGAATTTCAACTGGATATTGAAAAGCCAAAAATACTCCTTCACGTGCACGAACCTCGGGCGATAGCGCTAATAAATTTTTGCCTTGATAAATGACCTCGCCACTTTCCACGTTATATTTTTTATGTCCAGCCAGCGCATACGCCAACGTACTCTTACCTGACGCATTCGGCCCCATAATGGCATGCACTTCGCCAGCTTTTACTTCGAGGTTCAATCCTTTTAGTATCAACTTGTTGTCTACGCTAACCTGTAAATTTTTAATACTTAACATACGAATATACTTTTTAAATGTTGAAACTTTCTCCGCAACCACAAGTATCTTTAATATTAGGGTTGTGAAATATGAACTCTTCACTTAATCCTTTTTTCTGATAGTCCACGCATGTACCTTTTACATATGGAAAGCTAGTATGATCAACATAGGCGCAAAGCCTATCGTTAATCTCAAACGCATAATCATCTTTATTAAATTTGCCAATAAAATCGACGACATACATTAGGCCAGAACAGCCTACTTTTTTGACGCCAAACTTGATGCCGACACCTGTGCCGCGTTTTTTGATTTGTTGTGTAATATGACCAACTGCAGCTTTGGTAAAAGTGATACGGTCACTAAGCTTTAGATGATTAGTGTTTAGGTTTGGTAGTACTGGATTGGTATTTTCCATTATATTTAAACTGTATCAACCAACAGTTCCTTCTAGACTCACATCCATCAATTTTTGTGCTTCTACAGCAAATTCCATAGGAAGCTGATTGAATACTTGTTTGCAAAATCCATTAACGATCGTTGATATAGCATTTTCTTCTGATAAACCACGTTGCTGACAGTAAAATAATTGCTCATCAGAAATTTTTGAAGTAGTGGCTTCATGTTCAATCTTAGCACTTGAATTATTAACTTCAATATAAGGGAAAGTATGAGCACCACATTTATCACTCATTAATAAAGAATCACATTGTGAATAATTTCTAGCATTACTTGCATTTTTACTAACTTTAACCAAACCACGATAACTATTCTGTCCAAAACCTGCAGAAATTCCTTTCGAAATAATTGTGCTACGCGTATTTTTACCAATATGTGTCATTTTGGTGCCGGTATCCGCTTGTTGATAGTTATTAGTTACTGCAACAGAATAAAATGAACCAACAGAGTTATCGCCGCGTAACACGCAACTTGGATATTTCCAGGTAATTGCAGAACCTGTTTCAACTTGGGTCCAAGATATTTTTGAATTGTTGCCTCTGCACTCTCCACGTTTGGTGACAAAATTATAGATACCACCTTTTCCTTGTTCGTCACCAGGGTACCAATTTTGTATAGTTGAATATTTAATTTCAGCATTATCAAGAGCAATGAGTTCCACTACCGCAGCGTGTAACTGATTTTCATCACGCATCGGTGCGGTACAGCCTTCAAGATAACTCACATAGCTACCTTCATCGGCAATGATAAGTGTTCTTTCAAATTGTCCAGTTTTTGCAGCGTTGATTCGAAAGTATGTAGATAATTCCATAGGGCAACGAACATTTTTAGGGATATAACAAAATGAACCATCAGAAAAAACTGCAGAATTAAGTGCTGCAAAATAGTTATCGCTTGATGGCACAACACTTCCTAAATATCGTTCAATTAATTTTGGATGTGCTTGTACTGCTTCTGAAAATGAACAGAAAACAATACCTTCTTTTGCGAGTCGTTCTTTAAATGTAGTTGCAACTGAAACACTGTCGAATACCGCATCGACCGCAACGCCGGCGAGTACTGCGCGTTCTTCTAAAGGAATGCCTAATTTTTCATAAGTCTCTAGAAGTTTTGGATCAACTTCATCCAAACTTTTTGGTCCATCACTCTGTATTTTTGGCGCAGAGTAGTATGAGATCTCTTGGTAGTTAATGGGTGTTAATCTGAGCTTGGCCCAATTTGGAGGGGTCATGGTTAACCAATGACGGTAAGCACTAAGTCTCCATTGCAATAGAAACTCTGGCTCGTTTTTTTTGGTTGAAATTAGGCGAATAACGTCTTCATTCAGACCCGGAGGAACCGTGTCGGCATCGATTAGTGTGTAAAATCCATGCGCATACGCCTTATTAACGAGTGCACTGACTTGATCTGATTGAGTTGCTAGTTTTTCAGTCATGGCAAAATATACCTCAAAATACCTGACTAAATTACTCGGATATATATTGTTAAATAACCTAGTAAATTAGTCAAGTATGCAAAAGAGATATCAAGCAGCATGCCAGGGAAGTTATGTCTAGCGTAATCTGTTAAACCTTGAGATGAAGAAGTTGCT
>JBFGJY010000016.1:0-46266 GCA_041576975.1 Gammaproteobacteria bacterium
CACAACTGTGTGTCAATGCTTGCTGTGGGTCACAAGCTTTCGTTAAATGAATTTATCGATGATAGGAAATGCATTTTTACTGTACGCAACTATGAGAATATATATAAATGTCAATAGTGCCAGACACCATGAAGTAACCCGTATACTCTTTGTCTTGCCATGCTTTAGTGCAATTGTTCCCAAAAAAATATATGCCAGTAAAGCTACAATCTTGGCATTTATCCAAGTAGCGGGTCCAGGATATTGTGATGTAATTAGTACTAAAACTACAGCTGACAATAGCAGAATAGTGTCATTAATATGCGGTGCTATTTTTACCCAACGTAGCTGTAACATTGAAGATGATTGAATCATCCAAATGCCACGGATAAAAAATCCCACAATCGAAATTAAAGCAGTAGCAACATGAATAAATTTTAAAATTGTGTAACTAGACATACGGCTGTGTTTATTTTGTTAACCACCAAACTATACTTCGACAATATCTCCTTTCAAGCTCGATACAAATACAGCTATTTCATCACATTCTTGCTTGGGAATATTTAATGCGGCCATGGAATCTCCGGCGTGCTCTAAAAACACTGACCAATCACTTTCACTTATTTTCATGCCCATATGTGATGCTTTCATACCTCGGCCAGTGTAATACATCGGGCCACCCGCACTTGAGCACAAATAATCAATAAGTAGCTGCTTTTCTCTTGCTAGGCCATCATCTCCTCGATTTTGCCAAAAACGACCAAGTTGTGGATCTGATTCCAAACGAGGTAACAAATTTTCTACAAATGTAGTAATCCCGTCGTAACCGCCTAAACGTTCATAAAGTGTTTTTCCATTCATAAGGATTCCCCAATATCATTAATCAATAGCAGCTGTACTTGGTATCTTGATCATCTAAATTGACCATCTCTCTCATCGTTTAAGCTGATGAATTACATCCCTGTGCAATATAGTGATGCAGTCTATCATTGGAATTCCCATTTTAGGTCGTAAGCGGCGATACATTTACAAATGTTCCTATATTTACCAGTATTTAAGGTCATCTTTTACATAACGATGAAGATCGACTTCACCTTTAATGATTACAATTAGTTCCATTATTGGAATTAGTGCACGAACAACGTTGCCTTGCGATCTGCAAGAGAAATCGTAGCGATCGCGCCCAAATTAAATTCCACATAGTCTTGCTCAATCCCATCACTAAAAATTACACCAGTTTCTGCCATATTTGATGAGAGTATTAGTGGATTGCCAGAGGTAATAACTCCATACACTAAAGACGCTTGGCTAGCCTTACTGGGGAAGGGTTCTCTCACGGAATAGATCAGGTAATTCTCATCCCACGCAAAACCTCCTCCATTTGGTGGTGGTATGAGACTTGTCCTCCAAGAGCTGAAACGATACCTGTAGCGCCTGAGTAAATGGATCGTAACCAACCAGTAGATCCCGCACCCGAGGAGATGATTACGCCACTAGAGGAATGTTCTTCGCATCTATCACCATGTTGAATCTGATATTTAGCCGATATATGGGTTTTCTGTCCAATAAATAAATCATTGAACGCCAAAATTTTTTGCCCGTCATTTAACTTAGCTTCAGCCATGGTTACTGTTTTTGTATGAGCTGAGTTTTTAAGTGCTTTCTCAATTGCCGATCTAAATGAGTATTGATCAAATGGAAGTAATACGCCTTCAATTGTACTTGGATCTGGGTTGATCGCTAATATGGGTTGAACCGTTAGATACTTAGCAGTGTTTACAACTAATCCATCAATACCAATTGTTATAACGAGATCATTTTCATCGAACATGAATTGAGGAAGATAACCTCTCTCAATCACATGCTGCTTTACACCACGAGGTATGTTTTCACGAATTGTGTTTACTACTTCGTGATACAAATCATGTCTAGCCTCAATTGGTTCGAACACCTGTCCTGCGTGCTCCAAATAGAAGCGAGCTTGTGCAGGCGTATTAAAACGGTCAGTCAACTCTTCCAATTCAGTCTTACGAGTAACAATGATCGCTTTTTCGAAACGATTCTTACGAGTTGCAGTTCTGAGCATTGTTAGGCCACTTCCTTATCTTGACCAACCCACTTTACGAATTGACCTAACATGTCTGGATTAATGTTTAATGTTTCAATCTTTCCAGCATTTGCAGCCCAATCTTTAAAGGCCATCGCAAGCAATGCTTTTGATCCATTTCACTATATGGGGTTAGCTTCATTTCCTCCGCCTTGGCTTCGGCTTCAGCTAAGGTGAGACTGTTTGCTGCTTGCATATCTACCAAGTCTTTACGACGTTCTTCAAGTTCGACTTCTGTTTGCATCTCTTTTCTCTTGAGATTGTCTTCCTCAGTCTGCGCAGCGGAACGTCGATCATAGACAGCTTGATCTGCCCGCTTTTTCAAAGACTCACGATAATCAGCTTCTAATGCTTTTTGCATTTCAGGTTTAGGATTAATCGCATTAATATGTAGTTTTTCAATCACTATTCCTAATGCGGAAAGGCCTTCTTCCTTATGAATATTTGTCAATACATGATCCGAAATACTCTTTACATCACGGATAGCAGCTTCTAAATCCATCTCATTTACACGTGTCCGAGTGTAAGCTTGAACCGTATTGACAATTCTTTGAACTAACTTTTCAGGGTCTTTATTTCGATATCGACCAGTTTTAGAATCGATCGTAAAATCCAAGTACTTCGCAGTTAGTTCAGGGTTTTTAAATCGATATATAAGTTGTCCTTGAACCGCAATCTCTTGAAAGTTTGAAGTGACTTCATTAAAAATGAAGTCGGTATCTTGCGTCATAATAGGTACGTTTACGATCGTAGTATTATGGGGTAGGTACCAGAGGGCTCGACCTTCGCCTTTTTTAGTGATTTTACCATTACGATAGGCAATTACGTACATGTTTGGTTCACCTTTAAAATATTTAATGAACATGTCGTATCTCCTTTCTCTTTTAGGAACTATTTAATAACTAAAACCTGTTTTGGATTCTTCAATTTATAAAGCTTGGCTGGCCGATGAGCTCCCTCTTTTTTCATGTTTTTTGTTTCAACAATTGAATCCAGTGCTAAAATTGACTTACGAAAATTTCGTTTATCAATATCCTCTTGTAAAATAATCTCGTAGACATTTTGTAATTCAGTCAATGTGAACTCCATTGGCATAAATTGAAATGCAATAGTTGAGTAAGTTAATTTTGCTGTTAATCTTTCATAAGCTCTTTCAACAAATTCACTATGATCAAAAGCTAAGCTGGGAAGTTCTTTCATGCCGAACCATCCAACTGCATCCGCGTCGCTAGATGGACGAATTGCTAATTTGTTTGAAGGGATCAGTGCATAGTAAGCAACAGAAATCACACGTTCACGTGGGTCACGCTTCACTGCTCCAAACGTATAAAGCTGCTCCAGATAAACATTTGAAATACCAGCTTCTTCATCCAATTCCCGTGCTGCACATTCATCAAGTGTTTCTTTCATTTGTAGAAAGCCACCTGGCAATGCCCATTTACCTCGATAAGGGGTCTCGCGCCGCTTAATTAGCAAAAGCTGTAGGCGCTCGTCACGTATTGTGAATATCACAATATCTGTAGTTACAGCAGGATGTGGATATTCGTATTTATACATAATCCTTCTCAGTTAGTGTATTATTTACACTTACATGTTAGTGTATACAATACACTATGTCAACACCCAAGAACGTATTGATTTATTGGGGGCTAGAATTGGGTGTTGCTTGAAGGCTCTATTTCTGCAGGAAGTAGAGGTGTAAATTGAGTGTTACTTTATGAGGAAATTAGTAACTGACTGATTATGATAGGCAACAAATTAATGTACCAAAGAATGCGTATCTACTGATTATTCCTAAAATGTCCGCTTTGATTCAAATGTGGCCACATAGTCTAATTTTGAATTAACAAGCAAAAAGCCCCTCATTAGCGGGGCTTTTTTAAACGTCCATGTTAAAGATTTCCCTAATTATGCTCTCATCTTCCAGCTACCATCTGCTTGGCGGCATGCGGTTCCATAGACCTGTTCAGTACTGCCACCAATTTGAGTATCCATAGTGAATTCGCGACAAGGCGTTCCATAACCTGAATCATAAGTGCGTGTAGGGGTTACCGTGTATTCAGTACCTGAGTCAGGATTCACCCATTCTCTAGATGTGCCGGTACGCGCAGTTTCTAAAGTTTGGCCCGCTCGATAACGATCCAGTTCATCGAGCTGGCGCCCGATATTGCTTCCCACCAGTGCCCCAATCAAGGTGCCAGCAGCTGCAGCCCATACCTGTCCTCGGCCATCACCAATGGTCGAGCCTAATACTCCGCCAATAACACCACCGGCGACTGTGCCTTGAGTCTCCCTACTCGGCGTATGGTATGTCGCACAGCCACTCAAAATCGTACTAGCAATAAGTATCATGGCTACTATGAAATTTTTATACATGATTACCCCCTTCACAATTTAATATCTAATAATAACTACAACGTTCAAAATGCGATTTGGTTTACATAAATGCTTTGTTAATAAATAAAACCACCAGAAGAATTCTGTCCGTATTGAAACTTTTGACCCATGTATTTGACTATAGTTTCGCACGCAAATTGTGAAAATAATAAGGAAAAGTAAACTGACTTATTTATAAGTTCTTGTTAAATATAGAAGATTCGTGATCGAGACTTAATTAACTACTTAAATATGGTGTAAGTAATAGAGCTTATTCAAACCAACTACATCATCTGCTTAATTTCCCATTTCCAAGCATGTTCTACAATTTCTTCCAAAGCAGAGTACTGTGTTCTCCAATTTAATATTTGTTTTGCAAGAGCTGCATCGGCCACCAGCACTGCAGGGTCACCTTCCCTTCTGTCTGCTTTTTGAACTTTAATTATTTTATTTGTTACCTGCTTAGCCGTATCGATTACTTGTTTGACAGTGTAACCGTTTCCATTTCCCAAATTAAATTGTCTACTGGTCTTTTCTCGCAACATGTATTCTGTAGCGAGTAAATGTGCTTTACATAAGTCAACGATGTGAATGTAATCTCTTACACAAGTACCATCTTGAGTATCGTAATTTTCACCAAAAATACTGATTGTATCGCGACGACCCGATGCTGCCTGTAATACTAAAGGAATTAAATGCGTCTCTGGGTCATGTCGTTCACCAAGTCTTGTTTTTGGATCTGCCCCTGCTGCATTAAAATATCTCAGACAAATTGATTTAAGCCCATAGGCTTGATCATAACTTTCAAGCATCTGCTCAACCATAAGCTTACTGTGCCCATAGGGATTGATTGGATGTTTTGGATGTGCTTCATCAATTGGCACGTATTCAGGTTCGCCAAAAATAGCTGCAGTGGAAGAGAACACAAAGTTATTAACTTTATTAGCAACCATGCATTCCAATAACGTTTGTGTAGCTACTACATTATTTCGGTAGTATTTAAATGGGTCACGTACCGATTCACCAACATCTATATGTGCTGCAAAATGCATTACTACATCTATATTTCGCTCCTTGAAAATTTGATTTATTTTATGATAATCATGAAGATCTGCCCGAATAAATTCTGCACCGATAACTGCATCTTCAAACCCGGTTGATAAATTATCTATAACAATTACTTGGTGCTCTAGCTCGTGTAGCATTAGCGTCATATGTGAGCCAATATATCCGGCCCCACCAACAATTAAGAAAGTTTTATCCTTCAAACTCATGGTTAAAAATGAAATTAATTATTCACTTTGGTTAAGACCTGCACAGACACAAATTGATGAATTTACAGAAATTATATCAGGTTTGGCGCACAGCTATTGCACCACACCATTTCCTCCACACATTACATTACTCTCTAGCATCCCAACCAAACTGAGTATCATAAAACAGATTTGCAAAAAGATTGTTGATCAAACGCAAGAATTCGAAATTCCATTGCAAAAAATTGACTATACAAAAGCATATTATCGTAATTTTTTTATTCTTGCTGATTTAACTCAGGAATTATCTAAAATTTATGAAAAAGCAAAAATAGAGCTGGCTTATAAAACAAATGAAGACTTTATGCCCCACTTAAGTTTATTGTATGGAAAACTTGATTTGAAAACTAAGAACAAATTAAAAGAAAAACTTGAAGGCACTTACCCAAAAAAAGTTAATTGCCAACGACTTGATATTTACAACTCAGCTGGAAATGTTTCTGATTGGTTCCTGATTGAGTCTTATCCTTTTATAGAAACTAAAATACAGAATTACAAATAATATTGTGATTTCGATCAGGTCCAGTTGAAACTAAATCAATGGGCACACCTAATAATTCTTGAATGCGATCTAAATAGTCTTTAGCTTGTTTTGGAAGTTGATTGAACGCTGTAACTCCCAATGTAGATTGCTGCCACCCAGCATGTTCTTCATAAATTGGCTCACATTGATCAAAGGCGCCGGCATGCATGGGAAAATAATTTAATGCTTTACCTTGATGCTTATACTCCGTACAAATTTTTATTACCTTAAGGCCATCGAGTACATCAAGCTTAGTAATACATAATCCAGTGATGCCATTAATTTGCATTGCACGACGTAACGCAACTGCATCTAACCAACCACAACGCCTTGCCCTACCAGTTGTAGCTCCAAATTCTTTACCACGACTAGCCAGCTCTTCACCCACCACATCAAATAATTCTGTTGGGAAAGGGCCTCCGCCTACGCGTGTAGTATAGGCCTTTACGATACCTAGTACATGATCAATCGCCCCAGGCCCAGTTCCACTACCAGTACATGCGCCGCCAGCAATTGTGTTGGAGGATGTTACAAACGGATAGGTGCCATGATCAATGTCTAATAAAGTACCTTGAGCACCTTCAAACAGAATTTTCTTTTTGCTCGCACGTAACTCATGAATTCGTGCAGATACATCTATTACTAATGGTGAAAGCATCTTTGCATAATCCCTACAAAGATTTTTAACTTCATCTAAATTAATTGTGTCATGCTTAAAATATTCTTTAAGCACAAAATTATGATAGTCGACAATTTTTTCAAGTCGCTCATTGCAATATTGTTCATCAAACACATCTGCAACACGTAGCCCACGACGTGAAGCTTTGTCTTCGTATGCAGGGCCAATCCCACGCCCTGTCGTACCAATTGCAGCTTTACCAAGCGCTTTTTCGCGCGCTTGGTCTAATAAAACATGGTAAGGCAATAATAGTGGACACGCAGGAGAGACTCGAAGACGTTTTGCAACAGGAAATCCTTGCCCCTCAAGCATATCGATTTCTTCTTGCAATGCATCAGGTGCCAGCACTACTCCGTTACCAATCAGGCACTCCACATTCTCACGCAATATTCCAGAAGGTACTAAATGCAATATGGTTTGTTGATCATTTACGACAATGGTGTGGCCGGCATTATGCCCACCTTGAAAACGCACTACTGCATCGGCTTGTTCCGTAAGCATATCAACAATTTTGCCTTTACCCTCATCGCCCCACTGAGTTCCAAGTATTACAACACTTTTTGCCATAACTGTTTTATTTTAGTTCCTTAACTATCCATTGTTGATTTTCTTTTTGTAAAACGCGATTGCATTGCATATCCGCTGCATCACCATGTTGCTTCTTTAACTCACAAATTACACGCTCACCTTGTTCTCTTAGTTGAACAATTTTTTCGTGTAATTTTGGGTCATCATCATTTGGCGCAAATATTCCTTGGGTTGCATGCTTTGTATAAGGAGAAATCTTTGCAAGTGCTTTTAAATCTAAGCTGAAGCCAGTTGCCGGACGTGAGCGACCAAATACTTTTCCAATAGTGTCGTAGCGCCCGCCTCGTGCAATCTGTTCACCTTGTCCTGAGATATACGCGGCAAACACTGCACCATTTTGATATCGGTAACCACTTAATGCTGCAAAATCAAAATGTAACTGAATATCCGAGGATCGCTGTGTTACTCGTTTTGATAGCTCTTCGACATAATTTATATATGCAATGACGTTATCATTGGTGTCTTGTAAAACATTTTTTGCGTAATCAATGATGCTCTTATCACCACTTAAATTCGCAAGTGTCATCAAAATTTCCTTCCACTTTTTTTTTAATGAGCAATCAGATAATAATTGTTCATACTCCGGTAAAGCTTTTTGTTGTAGCAGTGTTTGTAATGCTATTTGATTATTCTCGTCTAAACCAGCTTGTTTCACTAAGTCAGTAAATATGCCAACATGCCCAAGATCTAGACAAATATCTTTAATGCCTACAAGTTTTAATGCCTCAAGCATTAAGCTAATAATTTCTAAATCGCTATCGATGCCTGCATGGCCATATAGCTCAGCACCCAGTTGCAATGGGCTACGTGTTAAATCACGTCCACTAGGTCGCGTGTGTAAAACGGTACCTAAGTAACAAAACCTAGTTGGTACATCGCGTTTTAGCATATGGGAATCGATACGGGCAACTTGTGAGGTCATATCAGCACGCACACCCATCATGCGGCCGGTGAGCTGATCCGTTAGCTTAAAAGTTTGCAGATCTAAATCATCACTTGGACCAATCAATAGTGAATCTAAATATTCAATTAATGGCGGGATAACTAGCTCATAACCCCAAGTAGAAAACATATCGAGCAAAGCACGTCGATAATGTTCGAGCCATGCCGCCTCATCTGGCAATGACTCTTCTATTCCTTCTGGCAATAGCCAGCGATCTACACTATTCATGGGAGTTTATTTGATCAGTCTTAGGATATAGAGAAAGATGATTCCAAATGTCATGCTTACTAAACCTATAATACGTAGTGCTTGATCAGATAATTGACTTAGTTGAGTCAAGGCCTGTCTAAATTTTTCTGGTGCTATAAATGGAATAATGCCTTCAAGCACGAGCACTAGCGCGACAGCAACCAGTAAATCATTCCACATGGAAATAGGCTTTTAAGGGGACTATTAGTCTTGTTCAGATTTTTTAAAGTAACGGAAAAATTCTGAATCAGGCTCCATAATCAAAATGTCGTTATTTCTGTTAAAAGTATTGATATAAGCCTTTATACTGCGTGTGAAACTGTAGAACTCTTCATTTTGCAGATATGCGTTTGCATATATTTCTGCAGATTTCGCATCACCATCACCTCGAATCTGCTCCGCCTCATTGTAGGCATTCGCCAAGATGACTGTACGTACTCTATCAGCTTTAGACTTGATGACTTCTGCCTGCTCTTTTCCTCGTGCACGGAAATCTTTGGCAACACGATCTCGTTCTGCACGCATACGATTAAACACAGATTCACTGACATCATCTGGGAGGTCAATCTTGCTCACGCGCACATCAACCACTTCAATACCAAAATTTTTCGCATCTTCATTTGATTGGATCTGAATGACATCCATGATCTCACTACGCTGACCAGAAACCACTTCTCGAATCGTGCGTGTACCAAATTCATTCTTTAGTCCATCAACAAGAATTAACTCTAGACGTTGATTGGCTCGTGCCTCTTGCCCACCGGTTGCAATAAAATATTTTTCCACATCAGCGATACGCCATTTTGCATAGAAATCAACTTTTACATATTTTTTTTCACTAGTAGGAAATTCTGTCGGCGGCACATCTAGTGTGAGAATCCGGCCATCATACTTCTCAATAGTATTTACAATTGGAATTTTAAAATGTAATCCCGGGGTTAGGGTTGCATCTTTAACTTCTCCAAATTGCAACTTAATCGCTTTTTGTCTTTGATCAACCTGATAAGTAAACGACAATAATCCCACTATCGCCACTATCAAAACTCCAACAAGTACTTTTATATTCATATCAGCGACTCTCTCTACCACGTTCGGTGCGTCCCGAATTATTTTGTTGATTACTTAAACCAAACTTGTCAGATGTAAAAGTATCTTGTGATACATTTGGGTTATTCAACGTCGAGCGTTGTTTGATGATTTGATCTAATGGCAAATAAAGAAGGTTATTGCTACCCTCAACATCCATTAGAACTTTATTGCTATTCGCAAATACTGACTCAACTGCTTCTATATACAAGCGTTCACGAGTAACCGCTGGCGCTTTCTCATATTCACGCAACAGCTTTAAAAACCGTTTTGTTTCGCCTTCTGAGTTTGCAATCATACGATCTCGATGTGCGTTGGCTTCCTGTAATAGTCTTGCGGCTTCACCGCGTGCCTGAGGAATTATACTATTTTCATAGGCCTCAGCTTCTTTTATGTAGCGGTCGTAGTCCTCGCGCGATTTAATCGCATCCGAAAATGCCGCTTTAACTGGATCAGGGGGTAATGAGTTTTCTAAGTTAACTTTCTGAATGTATATCCCGGATCCATAAACATCCATAATTGCCTGCAAAAGCTCTCTGGTGGCACTTGAAATCTGTGCGCGGCCCTCAAATAACACGAAATCTATGGTGCTTTTACCGACAATTTCACGCACCGCGCTTTCCATCGCATCTTTTACAGTTTTATCGGGATTTCTTAAATTGAACTTATAATCTTCTGCGTTACTTATTTTGTATTGTGCCTCTAAATCTACCTCTACAATATTTTCGTCTTGTGTCAGCATCGCAGTTTTATTAGATACTTCACGCACTTCATCGATATTAACGATTTCCACGCTCTCGATAGGAAAAGGCCAATGCCAATTCAAACCCGCAGTGGTTGTTCTTTTAAATTCTCCAAAACGAAGCTCTACACCTCTCTCTGCCTGTTGAACGGTGTAAAAACCGAACTTGTCATAAATACCCCACAAAACAATGGCGGCTATCAATGCAATCCAAAAAACGTTTCCACGTGGCCCCTTGGAGCCAGTTGACGGTCCCGAACCAAAAATTCCGCCGAATTTTTTAGTTAAGTTACGAAATACTTCATCGAGGTCAGGTGGTCCCTGATTACTTGGTTTCTGACCCCAAGGGTCATTATCTTTATTACCTCCTGGGCTATTCCAAGGCATGGTGTACTCCGAGAATGATTACTTAATTAATTCTTTTTTGGCGTAGCCTGACATTCTATCAAGCCGTTAGAAAAAATCAGCTTATTAACTAGCTAATTGTTCAGACTGTACAGGAATTTGATACTCCGCAAACCTTTTTAGCCTATGATAGGGAATCTCCGCCTCGATCTGCCAACACCCCTCATCATCGACAAATTCTTGCACTACCTCATCTTTATTATACAGATCGCTACGTAAATTCCCTGCTGATGGTGGCAAATGCAGCCAAATACGCTTGGATTTAAAATCAAAATATTGTCGTAATGCTTTAATCAATAAGTCTAAACCTTGGCCATGTAGTGCCGATACCCAAACCTGTTGAATCCCGCCATATTGATCTAGTTGTATATTGGGCAGCATATTGATCTGATCTATCTTATTATAAACCATAATTTGAGGTATTTCCGAAGCTTCAATTTGCTTAAGTACGGACTCAACCTCTGCAATATTGTTGTCACGATTTTCATCACTTGCATCGACGATATGCAATAACAAATCTGCCTCTTGAGTTTCTTGTAAGGTCGCATGAAAGGCTTCAATCAGATCATGTGGCAAATCTTGAATAAACCCAACGGTATCCGCCAACACCACATACTGTCCTTTGGATATTTGCATACGTCGCAAGGTTGGGTCCAAGGTCGCAAATAATTTATCTGCCGAATACGCATTGGCATTAGTGAGCGCATTAAACAAAGTAGATTTGCCCGCATTGGTATAACCGACAATTGCAACAGTAGGTGTTGTGGTTTTCCTTCGTGCTGCACGACCCTGATCACGTTGCCGACGTAGTTTTTCTAAACGTTTTGAAAGTTGCTTAATACGCTGCCTGAGTAAACGCCTATCTGACTCAAGTTGTTTTTCACCTGGACCACGTAGGCCAATACCACCTTTTTGACGTTCCAAGTGACTCCAACCACGCACTAAGCGAGTTGATAAATAACATAACTGCGCGAGTTCGACTTGTAGTTTACCTTCGTATGATCGTGCGCGTTGCGCAAAAATATCAAGTATTAGTCCAGTCCGATCCAGCACGCGCTTTTGACAAATTTTTTCTAAGTTGCGCTCCTGACTCGGAGATAAAGAATAATTAAAAATAACGACATCTGCATTTAAAGTATGTGCTAATACGCCAAGCTCTTCGACTTTGCCACTACCGATGAGATATTTTGCATCTGGCAAGTTGCGCTGCACGGTTACTACCGTTGCAATTTCGGCGTTAGTTGATTTAACCAGCTCTTTGAATTCATTTAGGTCTTGATTGTTCGTCGCTTTTCTAAAGCAAACATGAACAAGGATGGCGCGCTCACCTAAATCTGGACGCTCAAACAAATATTCGCCCCAGTTTAATATTTAAATCCAATAGACGATTACTCCGGCTGCTCATCATTAAATGGAATCTTTACCATCCGTGCAGGCACAATGGTTGAGATCGCATGTTTGTAAACCATTTGATTAACACTATTCTTTAATAAGACCACAAATTGATCAAAAGAATCAACTTGGCCTTGTAATTTAATCCCATTTACCAAATAGATTGCGACTGGAACTTTCTCTTTTCGCAACGCATTAAGAAAGGGCTCTTGTAGAGTTTGGCCTTTTGACATCACTGTAACACCTCTAGTTATTGTTATTTTATTGTTATTGATGTGTATTATGAGTTGGCACCAATACTATTATTACTACTCAGTGGTAATAGTGTACCAGCTCAATTATCCCACATGTGAGTGAATTTTATGACATATGTCATGAATATCGTATTGCTCGGCTGAAACACTGGTAAGTAGTGTTTCACTCCTTAACCAGGTAAGTTGCCGTTTTGCGAGTTGCCGCGTCGCGATAATCGCTCTCACGCGCATAGTTTCAAGATCGATGACGCCATCAAAATATTGCCAGGCTTGTCGATAGCCAACAGATCGCATCGAGGGCAAATCGGCATGCAAATCATCACGCTGATATAGCGATTCCATCTCCATTAAAAATCCTTCATTAAGCATACGATCGAAGCGTTGCTCAATGCGATGCTGAAGCAATCCGCGGTCTTTAGGGATAAGCGCTAGTTTTAAAGCATGAAACGGTAGCTTGGGCTTTCTAGTCTTTGCATGCCACGCGCTTATTGGAATCCCTGTTAACTCATAGACTTCTAATGCACGTTGAATACGTTGTGGGTCGTTTGGATGAATGCGCACAGCAGCTTGAGGGTCAATTTCAGCGAGTTGGGCATGCATATATTCCCACCCTTTTTCATTTGCCAAATCGCTTAGCTTTTTTCTTATCAGTGAATTTGCACTAGGCATTTGAGCCAAACCACGCTGTAATGCACTAAAATAAAGCATGGTGCCACCAACCAATAAGGCGATGTTTTTTCGTGCATGAATTTCTCTTATCAGACGTAAGGCGTCGGCTCTAAAATTTGCAACAGAATACGCATCGCTAGGATCCAGGATATCAATCAAGTGATGGGGATATTTTCGCAATATATTTTTACTGGGTTTTGCAGAACCAATATCCATACCCTTATAAATCATTACCGAGTCCACACTAATAATTTCACATGGGAATTCTTCACAAATTTTAAGTGCAAGATCTGTCTTGCCACTGGCTGTAGGCCCCATTAAAAAAATTACAGGAATAACGACCAATAGATATCTATTAAATTTGAAAGAAACTTAGGCAAAAAAATGATAGCGCAATAATAAAGAAACGTTATTGACCACGCTTGAACAACTTATCCAACTGATCAATACTTAATTGCACCCAAGTTGGTCGCCCGTGATTACACTGTGCACTTCTCTCTGTGATTTCCATTTTGCGTAACAAAGCATTCATTTCTGTTATGGTTAACTGGCGATGTGCGCGTACCGAACCATAACAAGCCATTGTAGACAATAACTTATTATTGGCTTGTTCAAGTTTTTCAGATGAACCAAACATATATAAATCAGATAGCACATCTCTGATCAGTTCATTTACGTCGGCTTGCTGCAATAGGGAAGGGATCTCGCGTATTACGATACTTTCGCTGCCAAATCGTTCGACTTGAAAGCCAAATTTTGAAAATAATTTTTGATGTTGCTCAGCTAATTCTGCCTCTTGCCGACTTACATTAATTGTAAGTGGCATTAATAATGGTTGTGTAGTTAAATCACCTTGCTGATGCAAAACTTTAAGCTGCTCATACACTATGCGTTCATGCGCAGCATGCATATCCACAATAATCAAACCTTTTGCATTTTGCGCAAGAATATAAATGCCATGCAATTGCGCAATGGCATACCCTAGTAGTGGAGCTTGTTCTGCTGTGTGCGCTGTTGTTTCAGGCGTTTTTACAACTAAGGCTGAATCTGACAATGTTTCAGTAGCATATTCTGATGCCGGCTCTTGCATATGTCTTGTCGTAATTTGCCCTGCGTTAGAATATTCATTTTCAGGCAACGTGCTATTCGCTTGTGCCGCTCGAATATAATCGTCTACTACTTCACGATACTGTTGTGCGGCTTGTTGTTCTGCATTTGGTATGGTCTCGGCAATGGCTTTGCCGATGGTATGACGAATAAAGTCATGCACATACCTTGCTTGGCGAAAACGCACCTCGTGTTTTGTGGGATGTGCATTAACATCCACCAGGGTTGGATCAATTTCTAAGAACAAAGCAAAGGCAGGAAAACGCCTATTATATAAAACATCTTGATAGGCTTGCTTAATCGCATGCGAAATTACTTTGTCGCGTATTGCACGCCCATTAACATAAAAAAATTGTAAATCTGCTTGACTACGCGAAAAAGTTGGTAGGCTTATCCAGCCTTTTACTTGTAAATCCTGTGCAGCATATTCCAAATAGATACTTTGCTCGGCAAACTGGCGCCCACAGACCTGCCCTAGACGATGCACACGTTCTTGTTCGGTATTGACTGGGTTCAATTCAAGGCAGTTGCGTCCATTATGTTTAGCGGTTAGCGACACATCAAAACGACTTAATGCAATCTTGCGCAGCACCGCTTCACAATGTTGTAACTCTGTTCGTTCTTTACGTAAAAACTTTTTTCTTGCAGGTATATTAAAAAACAAATTTTTTACTTCCACAGTCGTGCCGCAGGTTTGACGTGCTGGTAATAGCCCAGCAGTAAATCCACCTCCGTCCCCTGCTATCATCCAGCCCGCATTGGTCTTTTTGTTATCATTTGACGCAAGACTAAATCTGGTGACCGAGGCAATACTGGGCAAAGCCTCACCACGAAACCCCAAGGACGTGATTTGCTCAAGATCTTCCAAAGATGAAATTTTACTGGTCGCGTGTCTTGCCAGTGCCAACTCAATTTCATCTTTAGGTATTCCATGACCATTATCGCTCACCCGAATGGTTTGTATCCCTCCCTGTTCAAGTTCGACCACGATCTTTGTTGCACCTGCATCTAATGCATTCTCAAGTAGCTCTTTCAGTATCGATGCAGGACGTTCAATTACTTCGCCAGCGGCAATTTGATTAATTAGCTGCGGAGACAGTTGTTGAATAGGTTTCATTTGAACAATACTCACGCTAAAGGGATTGGCTGCTCATCTTGCAACCGTAACATTTGTTGAAAACCCGAAAGCGCATAGGAAATAAATGCGTTCCTATTCGCCCATGAATTGGATTGGTCAATAATCTTACCCGATTCTTGTTGAGCTAATTGTTCTGCAAAAACTCTGACAATATGTGTGCCATCACCGGATTTTGCAGCTGGCGCCTTTTCACAAGTGATATACACCTCAGGCTCATTGTGCCCGTCTTTGATAGCAGCTAGCAAATATTCATATTTAAATTCGTCTTTAGTCTCAATTTCGCCAAGTACAACAATTGTGTATGCGCCAAACTTATAGCGTTGCTTTGGAATTGCCCTGGAAATATCTGGTTTTTGCATAAGTTTTGCATAACGTCATGCTAGGATAATGCAAGATTATTCAGGTAAATACATATTCCCGCAATTATGGCAAAACAACTTTTGCGTCTGTTTCCACATCCATCTACTGTATTTGATTTGGAAAATCTATATTTATATCACCATGGCTGGTATCAACCAGGCCAGACCAAACCAACCGTAGTCGCTAATTTTGTCACTAGTCTCGATGGACGTATTGCGATAAGCAAGGATGCAACTTCTGATCTACACCTACCAGAATCATTGACAAGCAAAGAAGATTTTCGACTATTTTTAGAGCTTTATGCCCAAGCTGATTGCCTGATTACCCATGGCGGCTATTTGCGTGCTTTAGAACAAAAAAAATTAGGCAACATCTTACAGCTCCCTGGAGATCAAGACTTTGAAGACTTACATGTATGGCGCAAGCAACAGGGACTTAGTCCACACCCAGATATCGTTATTGCAAGCTCAACTCTAGACTTTCCCATACATTCATCTATTAAAGAAAGTGGACAAAAGATATATATCGCTACTGGCCAACAGGCTGACCCCAGCATGATTAAAAAATGGAAACAACAAGGACACGAAGTGCTGATTACAGGTAAATCAAAATATGTGGAGGGCGCTCCTTTGGTAAAGGCACTTGCTGAGCGCAATTATCAACATATCTATCTCATCGCTGGCCCAAAGATGTTGCATACTATGGTTCAAGGTCAGCAATTGAATAAATTGTATTTAAGTAGTTCACACCAATTCCTTGGTGGCGAAGTATTTAGGACATTATTAGATGGAGATGTATTAACTCAATGCCGACTTCAGTTGAATTCATTATTTTATGATGAAGCCTCGGAAAATAAATGCGGACAATTTTTTAGTAGTTACGAATGTATTTATATCGAACAAATGATAGGGAATAACAATCATGATTGAATTCATATCAGAATACGGATTATTTTTAGCCAAAACACTTACTATGCTTATATTCATCTGGCTACTTATAAGCTTAATATTTTCTTTTTCAAAGAAAGCACGCGCAGATGATCATTTTGAAATAACTCATCTAAATGAAAAATATAAATCCATGTCGGACACGTTACGTTTTTCTTTATTACCAAAAAAGGAATTAAAAAAGATAAAGAAACAACGCAAAAAAGAAAGCAAACAAGAAAAGAAAGCTGCAACAATTACAGGCAAGAAACGCATCTTTGTATTGAATTTTTTAGGCAACATTAAAGCCTCAGCCGTACGTCATCTACGCAAAGAAATTACTGCAATTTTATCGGTAGCCTCTAGCAATGATGAGGTCGTAGTGTGCTTAGAAAATGCAGGAGGTTTGGTGCACGAACATGGTTTTGCTGCTTCGCAATTGTCACGCATTAAACAAAAAGGTATACCTCTAACCGTTGCAGTAGATAAAGTTGCAGCAAGTGGTGGTTACATGATGGCCTGTGTTGCCGATAAAATTTTAGCTGCCCCATTTGCAATTGTAGGCTCTATTGGTGTGCTAGCCCAAATACCCAATTTTAATCGCATGCTCGATAATCATGGCGTTGATTTTGAGCTCATGAAGGCTGGCGAGCTTAAACGTACCATTACTATGTTTGGCAAAAATACACCCGAAGATCGCGAACATTTCAATGAACAATTGGAAGATACCCATGCACTGTTTAAAGAATTTGTAAAGGAAAACCGCCCAAACTTAGACATTGATAAAATCGCAACCGGCGAACACTGGCTCGCAAGCCGCGCACATGAGCTAAATTTAGTCGATGAATTGATTACCAGCGACGATTATTTGTTAGAAGCCATCAAAGATGCAGACGTCTATGAGGTTACTTATAGTGTTCCTAAAACTATTAGCGAACGAATCGCCACCACAATACAAGCTGTGAGTGATAAATTAATATTTTCCTGGTGGCAAAAAGATCAAGATTCTAAATTGTTTAGTTAAAGAATCAATAAAATTAATCCTGGCAAGAAGTCAAAGCTGAAAGCTATGTTCCTGCTGATACTGGAATCATCAACACCTGCCCTACTCGAATCACATCTGTCTTGAGTTCATTCACTCTTCTTAAATCAACAAGACTTACCTGATAACGGTTTGCAATTCCTGATAGCGTTTCACCGCGACGTATTGTATGCGTGCTACTCGTTCCTAGATTAGCTAGCAATGCACCACTAGGCGCGTGGTCCTTTAAATAACGACGCAGTCCTTTCAAAATTGCTTGAGCGAGTGCTTGTTGGTGTTTACTACTCTTTAAACGTTGCTCTTCTTGCGGGTTAGAAATAAAAGCCGTTTCAACTAATACTGAGGGAATATCTGGAGACTTCAATACTGCAAAACCGGCTTGCTCAACACGGTTACGCAAAACCTTTCCAATTTGGTTTAGTTCTCTAAGAATGTCATCGGCTAAGTCGATACTGGCATCGATGGTAGCGGTTTGTGATAAATCAACTAATACCGATTTTAATACTGCATCTTTATCTTCAAGACTAACTCCACCAATTTTATCTGCCTCATTTTCGCGTTGCGCTAAAATGCGTGCTGCCTCGCTGGTTGCTCCATGTTGTGATAACACATACACCGAGGACCCGCGCGCTCTGCGGTCTACGGCGGCATCAGCATGTATCGAAATAAACACATCTGCATTTCTGCTACTTGCTTTTTTAATCCTGTCTCTTAATGGGATAAACGTATCATTGGCGCGAATTAAAACTGCTTGCATTCCCTTTTCTTGATCTATTAGTGCCTTAAGTCGTTTAGCAATCGATAAAACAATAACTTTTTCGCGACTTCCACTACGACCAATTGCGCCTGGATCTTTGCCACCATGCCCCGCATCAATAGCAATGATTACATCGCGAAAATTTATTGGCGCTTCTTGTATAGCTAATACGGGTTCAGTTTGTTTTACTTTAGTGGTTGATGCCAAATCGATTACTAGTCGATGATTATTGCTCTCAGTTGGCGCGAGTAAAAAACTTTTTGGTATTACCGTTGTATTTAGATCAAAAACTACACGTAATTTTTCTTTTGACTCTTGTGCATAGCGCATCCCTTTTAATAACGTGCCCGCGACATGTGATGTCGTCAGCTTGCCATTTGCATCACACTGTTCAATATCAAGAACTACTCGATCCGGATTCTTTAACACAAATACGTGGTGTTTCGCGCCAGAAGACAATTCAAACACTACACGAGTGTTGCTTTGACGATCTGCAATACGAACATCTGTAATTTTCGCGATCTCCGCGGCAGCACTGAAAGCTGAAGAACAGAGCAAAAATAGAATAAAAAAAAGTATTAAATGAAAATATCGGCCGCCCCAACGAATCTTCCTGCTAGGCAAAATTTCTCGCAAATTAGAGTGTGTAAGCTGTCGCATTGGGAAATGAATAGCCTTAGGTCGTATAACCGCTGAGAAAGTGTGACAAATTTGCATAAAATTGCAAGCAATAACTCTAATAAAACTAATGAGCTAGCAGTAATTATTAGAGCCTAGTCTCATAATTGGCCAATAATCAATTGACCCTGTAAAGATTCAGCGTGGTACTCGACACGGCGGGAGTCGCCTTGATGCTCAAAGGAAAATACAAGATCGGCTTTGGGCACACCCTCACCACCACGCTGTGGCCATTCAATCAGGCAAATAGCATCTTCTTCGGCGGATAAGTCTCGAATACCTAAAAATTCAAGCTCATGAGGGTCTTGTAAGCGATATAGATCGAAATGATAAAGTGTTACACCTTTAAAGCTATAAGTCTCAAGCAATGAAAAGGTAGGACTCTTTACTGTGCCAGTATGCCCGAGTGAGTGTATGAAGCCTCGTGCAAAAGTTGTCTTACCACTTCCTAACTCACCTGTTAAATAAATGATCAGTGGCGGCACACAATTTTTCGCCACCTGTGCACCCAAATCTTGGGTGGCCACCTTTCCTTCTAATTGCATGATGCATTAACAAGCTTTCGTAACGGAACAAACAAATCACTTGCCAACATACCACGCATACCATCTTGTGCAGCTATGTCAGCACTCTGTGCGTGCAGTTGCACTCCAAAACGTGCGGCATCATATAAATTAAGTCCTTGTGCAAGCAGTCCTGCAATAATTCCTGTTAAGACATCACCCATTCCACCCGAAGCCATACCGGGATTGCCTGCTGTGCAAATAGAAACTTGTTTGTGTGACGCCACCAATGTACCACTACCTTTTAGCACACATACACCGCCGTACTGTTGTTGTAATGCTTGTACAGACTCGAGACGTTGATGTTGAATGTCACGCGTAGTTGTTTTCAGTAAACGTGCCGCTTCTCCTGGGTGTGGACTTAGTATCCAAGATTGTTTTTGTAATGGATCCTTGGCAAGCAAATTAAGTGCATCTGCATCTAAGACAATGGGCATGTTAAATTCTAAAATGCGTGCAAATAAATTTTTTGCCCACTTATTTTGCCCAAGCCCAGGACCAACAGCCAGTACAGTGGCTCGTTTAAGCAATGAGTCAAGGTCATGGATATCCTCAACTCCATGTACCATCATTTCTCGACATGAATTAATTGCGATACCTGCATGCTGCACAGTGGTTGCGACAGAAACCAATCCACTACCTGTTCTTGCGGCTGCTTCTGCGGCCAACATTACAGAACCAGCCATGCCTTCATTGCCACCAATGAGGAGCACATGTCCGAAATCACCCTTATGTGCATACGAATGTCTTTCACCCAGCAGTGAATAAAGTTCAGTGAGATTTATGTTTTGACAAGTCGCAGACATCGATTGATAGACTTCTTTAGGGATCTGTAAATCACTAAAATATACTTTACCTGAATAGCTGTGGCCCACGCCGGTCACAAGCCCTAATTTCATTCCCACAAATGTAACCGTTGCATCTGCTTTTATGGCAATACCCAAAGGAAATCCTCGATTCGCATCCAGTCCTGAGGGTATATCCGCACTTAATACAGGTGCATTATGCTCATTCACTAGGCGAATTGCTGTTGCAAACTCGTCTTTTACTTGGCGGCTTAGGCCTGTGCCTAATAATGCATCAACAATAAGATTGCAATCTGGCAATGACTGTCCATCAAAAACTGTATATATACCACCGTTTTCAATATATAAATCATGGGCCTTTTTTGCATCTCCACGAAGCTTGGAATGATTACCTACTTGAACCACAGCAACTTGCATCTTCGCGGACAATGCCAAATTAGCAATTACATAGCCGTCGCCACCATTGTTACCCGTGCCCGCCAGCACAATCATATGTTGTGTGTTAGGCCAATTTTGCTGAATTACCTCAAATGCTGCTGCGCCTGCGCGCTGCATCAAAGTAAAACTAGGTACATTAAACTCCTCAATAGCGATACGATCTAACTCGCGTACTTGTTTTGCAAGATAAATTTCTCTAGGAATTGTTTGCATAGGTAAATTATACGCAAGCATAAGATTCACGATTAGTACAAATTATTTTTAATATACGATGCATCAATCACTCTCAAATTTTACCGAATTGGCACAGCAAATTAAGACCTGGGGGATTGATCTTGGTTTTGATGAGGTTGGCATTACTAACACGGAGCTGGATGAACATGAAACTCATCTGATGAATTGGTTAGCGTCAGAGTACCATGGAAAAATGCATTATATGAGCAAACATGGTACCAAGCGCTCTCAACCTGAAAAATTAATCCCCGGCACCATTCGTATCATTTCCACACGTATTAATTATCAAGCACCCGAGGCCAAGGACGAAGAAGATGTTCTGAATAACAAAAACCAAGCCTATATTTCTCGTTATGCATTAGGTCGCGACTATCACAAAGTGATTCGTAATCGCTTACAAAAACTAGCTGCACGAATCGAAACAAAAGTTGGACCATTTGGTTATCGTGCATTTGTGGATAGTGCACCTGTACTAGAAAAGGCACTGGCAGAAAAAGCGGGGTTAGGTTGGATTGGAAAACACACCAATTTAATTAATCGCGAGTGTGGGTCATGGTTTTTTTTAGGTGAGCTGTATACTGACTTACCTCTGCCTATTGATGAACCCGTCAAAAATTATTGTGGAACCTGTAGCGCCTGCATCGATTGTTGTCCTACACAAGCAATCATTGGACCATATAAGTTAGATGCGAGACGCTGCATCTCTTATCACACTATTGAATTAAAAGATGCCATACCGGTTGAATTCCGCAAAGCAATGAGTAACCGCATCTTTGGTTGTGATGATTGTCAGCTGTATTGTCCCTGGAATCGATTTGAAAAAAAAAGCGTGCTTGCAGATTTTGCCGTGCGTAATAATTTAGATGCGCCTGATCTGATTGCATTATTTAATTGGAGTGAACAAGAATTTTTAAAAAATACTGAAGGTTCCACAATTCGACGTATTGGCTATGAATGCTGGCTCAGAAACATTGCGGTTGCGCTAGGTAATGCGCCACATACATCCGCAGTAATTAACGCCTTACAAAAAAAACAAAACTATCCTAGTAAACTAGTACACGAGCATGTTCTTTGGGCACTAGAACAACACAGTGCACTGTAAAACTATTTATGAATATTTCTTATAATAATTAATCAGTGCATTGGTAGATGAATCTTGATCTATGACTAGTTCAGTCTCTTGCATCTTTTCTAATAATTTATTTGCGAGTTTTTTGCCTAGCTCCACCCCCATTTGATCAAAGGAATTTATATTCAGGATAACGCCTTGTACAAACACCTTATGTTCATACATCGCTAGCAACATGCCTAGTGTATAAGGTGTTAACTCTTTCAGTAAAATCGTATTACTAATTCGATTTCCTGGAAACATTTTATGTGCGGCAAGCTCATGCTCGCCTTGTGCCTGAGCTTCTTCAAGTGTTTGGCCCAGCATTAAGGCTTGTGCCTGACCGAACATATTAGCCAATAACATGTCGTGTTGAATTTGGTGATTATGACTAGCCTTCACCACTCCTATAAAATCACAGCTTATTGCGTGTGTGCCCTGGTGCAAAAGTTGGAAAAAACTATGTTGCGCATTCGTACCCACATCTCCAAACACAACTGGAGAGCTAGGAACATCAAGTCTGTTGCCAGCACGATCGACATACTTGCCATTACTTTCCATTTCCAGTTGTTGCAAATAGGCTGGTAGATAAGTTAATCGCACATCATAGGGTAAAACAGCATGCACGAACATATTCAAAAAATGCTGATTCCAAATGTCTAATAAAGCAAGCAGCACAGGTATGTTTTCTTTTGGGTCAGCATTCTTAAAGTGTTCATCCATGGCGTTTGCCCCAAGTAAAAGCTCTTTGAATGCAGGCATACCCAAATAAAGTGCAATGGATAACCCCACCGCAGACCACAAAGAAAAGCGTCCACCTATTTCATCCCACATAGGAAATACTTGTTGTTGTGGAATACCAAATGACACAGCTTTTTCCATGTTTGCTGAAACCGCCACAAAGTGTTTTGAAATTTTATCTTTTACTTTTGTATTTTGTGATAACCATTTTTTTGCGGTATTTGCATTGGCTAAAGTTTCCTGCGTAGTGAAGCTTTTTGAAGTTACAATAAAAAGTGTGCTAACAGGATTTAACTTATTCAAAATTTGATTTATTTCTGTAGCATCCACATTCGCTACAAAATGTACATTTAAACCAGGTTTCGCAAAATCAGTTAAGGCATCACACACTAGCATCGGACCTAGATGTGACCCTCCTATGCCTAGATTTACAACATCCGTAAAACTACCCGTACGAACTTCCTCTACAAATACTTCCATACTTTGCAATACATCGAGTTGTTTTTTTGCCCACGCAGAAGTTGAATCATTGAGATTTCGTAATGCCGCATGTTGCACGGCGCGATTTTCTGTTGAATTAATAAGTTCTCCAGCAAACATTTTGTCGCGCCAGGATTTAACTTCACATTCATCGAATAACGATAGTAGTTTTCCCATCGTTTCCTCAGTAATTCGATTTTTAGAATAATCTAATAGAAGGTGTTCATATTGTTGCGAAAATTTATCAAAGCGATTTTGATTCTGTGCAAACATTTCGCGCAAAGTATGCGCCTTAACCTCTAGGGCATGAGTTTGTAGTAATTTATAAGAAGCTAATTGAGAAAGTGGTTTGCGCATGGAGTATTGCCAAACAAAATAAACGCACAAAAAATAAGGGCGCTAAAAAAGCGCCCTATATTTTAGAAATTCTTAAGTATTAGGTATTGTCATCTGTAACACGCTTAACTGTAATAAGTTGTGAAATGCCTAAATTAAATATATTTAACTGTGCGGCGATAGCAATGACAAACGCTGCCACTATACAAACTACAACTAAGACCCACATATTTGTCTCCTTGCAAAAAAATAAACTCTTCAACAAAGTATACTGATTTAGACCAATTGTAACAGTATATTGTCGATCAAACGTGCCTTACCTAGCCAGGCTGCAGTTAAAATTGCAATAAATTCAGTGTCATAGCTTGGCGACCGTAGATTTACAGCATTTCGAATTGCCACGTAATCTGGACGAAATCCGGCCTTGGTGAGCCTTTTCATCGCTTGATTCTCTAACGTACCAAAATCTCGGTTACCGTCCTCTATATGTTTTTTTACACATATAAGTTCGGCATACAACTGTGGTGCCAGCTTGCGTTCAGTAGCATTCAGATAAGAATTGCGTGAACTAAGCGCCAGTCCATCTCCTTCACGCTGCGTAGGAACTTGTTCTATTTGTATCGGCAATTTAAGATCTTGAACTAATTGCTTAATAATGATCAGCTGCTGATAGTCTTTTTCACCAAATACCGCAATATCAGGTGTCACGATGTTAAATAATCTCGTAACCACTTTAACAATACCATCAAAAAATCCCGGTCGAAATTTACCGCATAATTGTTGATTTAATGGATTTTTGGGAATGTTTATTTGTATTTGATTTTTTTCTGAATAAATCTCCTCATGCTCAGGCATGAATACTAAATCCACTTTGGCAATTCGTAACGCTACTAGATCTTGTTGCGGTGTACGTGGATATGCTTGCAAATCTTCTTCTCGGTCAAACTGCAAAGCATTAACAAAAATGCTGCAAATTAATTTTCCAGCACATGTCTTAGCGTGATCAATTAAAGCAAGGTGCCCTGCATGCAAGTTCCCCATGGTAGGTACAAATACAATTTTTTCACCACTTGTCTTCCATGTTGATATTTGCTGACGTAGCGCTGCAACCGTAGTAACCGTTTGCATAGGAAAAATTTAAGGTGGTTCTAAATCTAATTTGGAAAACGTAGATTTTTCACATCTTCTACATAAGATGCAATTGCGGTAGGTATATCTTTTGCATCCGCAAGAAAGTTTTTCGCAAATTTAGGCTTTACACCTTGAGTAATGCCTAACAAATCATGCAGCACTAAAATCTGGCCATCACAATTTGGACCAGCACCTATCCCAATCACGGGTATGGAACAATTTTTGGTAATTTTATTAGCGAGTTCATGCGGCACACATTCGAGCAACAATATATCTGCACCCGCTGCCTGTAAGTCTTCTGCGCTGTTAAATAATTCATTGGCACTGGCATCGTTATTACCTTGCATGGAATAACCGCCTAACTTATGAATATATTGTGGTCGCAGACCTAGATGTGCACATATCGGTATTCCACATTCGCTGAGCTCTTGCACAATGCTAACTTGGCGAACAGAAGCCTCCAATTTCACCATCTGCGCACCTCCAAGCTGAATTAAATCGGTGGCATTACTTAGTGCTTGCTCCACATTGGTGTAAGACATAAATGGCATGTCTGACACCACAAAGGCATGCTTAACCGCAGAATTTACACATTGGCTGTGGTAGATCATATCGTCCATAGTTACAGACACCGTACTATCATGACCCTGAACAACCATACCTAAAGAATCACCAACAAGTATGATGTCTATGCCGGCTTGATCAAGTATTGCAGCAAAACTTGCATCATAAGCGGTGAGACATGCAATTTTTTCATTGTTTGTCTTCATCGCCTGCAGATCTTTCAGCGTTAGATTTTTGGTATGCCGATGTGTACTCATTTTAAATAGAAACTCAACCTACAAATGGCAACGGATTAAAATAACGCTTACCCGCTTCGAAATTCATGATTTCCTGCAGCAGTTGATCGTAATCTTTGTCGTTATTAATAAAATCTATTTCACTTGCATTTACAATCAGACACGGCGCATCTTCATAGTCGTAAAAGAATCTCGCATAGGCCTCATTAAGCTGCTCTAAGTAAGCTGACTCAATTAGGCGTTCATAGCCACGCCCACGTTTGCGTACGCGCTGTAGTAACACTTCGACAGGCGCCTGCAAGTACACAACCAAATCGGGAGTAGGTGCATCAATGGTGAGATGGGAATATACTTGCTCATAAAGATCATATTCACTCGCATTCAATGTGACTTGCGCAAACAGACGATCTTTTTCAATCAGAAAATCTGCCACCTTTACAGGTGAAAATATATCGGCTTGTTTAAATTCTTGAAGTTGTTTGGTGCGACGTAATAGAAAATATAATTGCGTAGATAGTGCCGCTTCTCTAGGGTTTTGATAAAAACGCTCAAGAAAAGGATTTTCCTCCACTTGCTCCAATAACAAAGAAGAACCAAATTCATCTGCGAGTCGCTGTGCAAGACTGGTTTTGCCTACTCCAATCGGGCCTTCGACGGCAATATATTTAAGATTGTGACTCGACATCCGTGATTTCTATTTTTTTAAGCTGAAAATTGGGCAGCTGCTCAATCAGCTCTCTCAATGTGCCTTTGCCTGGAATAATGAGGTCCGCCTCTATCTCTTGTAAAGGAATTAATACAAATACACGCTCTGCAATGCCGGAATGGGGAACTTGCAGCTTTCTGGTGTTTATTTGTACGTCCCCATAAAGCAGTATATCCAAATCCAAGGTCCTAGGTCCCCATCGTTCTGTGCTACGTGCTCGCTGGTGTAGTTGTTCAATATTTTGTAACGCTATCAATAATTCCTCTGGACTGAGAGAGGTAGAGATCTTGACCACGGCATTGATGAAATCTGGTTGGTTAGCCGGTCCCATCGGTTCACTTACATATAGACTAGAACTTACTAGGACATGTGTATTGGGTATTTCTTGTAGCTCATTTAAAGCATTAGTAATTTGCGACTGAGGGTCTTGCAAGTTACTGCCAAGCCCGATATATGCATTCACTTCTTGCATGATGATTAATTTAGCCCGCCTGTCAGACAACAAGTCTAGTGATAGGTATTATGTTTAGATCTATTGCATGTTGTACTGGTACTATTCTTTGAAGCACGCGACATTTTTCTTTGAGTAGCCTCATCTACATCTTGAAAAACCGTCCACCATTCGCATAACTCATCCACGGCTTCACCTGCACAGGCGCGCAAACATAAAAAATCATAAGCAGCACGAAAACGTGCGTGCTCATAAAGGCGAAATACTTGCTTACCTCGTTTGCGAAAAAACCTATGCTGAAGGTTCCAAATATCGCGCATAGGATAACCAAAACGCTTTGGAATTGATGTGTATTGTAGTTGCGAAATAATCGTATCCTTTACTGCAGCTTCATGTGCAACTTTTGGCGACAATCCCTCTAATTCTAGCTTTCTAGAAAGCTTACGCATTGGTCCCCATAAAAACACGGAATATAAAAACGCCGGCGTAACGGATTTACCCGAATTAATTCGATCATCTGTATTTTGCAAAGCACATCGCACTAAATTTAAAAACGTATCCGAAGATTTTTCGTTAAGCACTTTTTCTGTAAGCGGAAACATATATTTAAATAGGCCATAATGACGTAGGGAATTAAATGTATGCAAAGCAAAGCCGCCATGAAATAACTTAAGCATTTCATCAAACAAACGGGCCGAAGGTACTTCTGATAGCAAATGACCTAAACGGTAGATTGAGTCTTTTGCCTGTTGCTCAATTTCAAAATCTAGTTTAGACGACAACCTTACTGCACGTAACATCCGCACAGGGTCTTCACGAAAACGTAAATTCGGATCACCAATTACGCGCAATAATTTTACGTCGATATCGTCTCTGCCCTTAACTAAATCCAGCACTTGTTTTGCATCAGAATCATAGAACAAGGCATTGACAGTAAAATCGCGACGAAACGCATCTTCTTCAATGCTTCCGTACGTGTTATCCGCAATAATGCGACCCTGGTGATTTACATCCGCTCGATCTGCTGCACGAAATGTCGCTACTTCTACATAACCTTCCGAAAAATATACATGCACGATACGAAATCTACGCCCAATAATTCGACTATTCTCAAATAACTGGCGTACATCTTCCGGATGTGCATCTGTGGCAATATCAAAATCTTTAGGCTGCATTCCTAATAAGAGATCTCGAACCCCCCCTCCGACGAGATAAGCTTGAAATCCTGCTGCATGAAGCTGAGAAATAACCTCAAGTGCACCATGACTAATTTGCGATGTATCGATGGATTCTTGCTCACGCACTTCCGCATCCATATTTCCCTGCTTTATGTCAGTCCATTTCATCGCCTTAAATTATTTATTTCAAAATATAAGTGAAAATTAATTAATCAAATCTGAAGGTTATAATAACATTTAAATCTAATATCTATAGATCAAATAATGTTGTATCGGGTGGTATAAGAATTATTCTACTTAGATCTTGACGTCTTAATCTTCGCTTTTACAGTTGCGTATGTGCATTATTCCGTTGATTTCCCGAATAAAAAAAGTGCTTTTAATTCATACCAACTTTAGTATCAACGTGTTAAGATTTATCTACAACACTAGATATTAGCTTTGAGGAAGATCGATGACACAACTTGTTGAGAACGTTAACGTTTCGAGTTTTGTAGAACAGAGTATATCTCCCGTGGTGTTACTAGCAATCTGGCTATTTTTAGGACTTGCAACCTATGGCTATGCAATGTTCAAAATTTGGGCACCACAGCTCACACAATCACTGTTGATAATCACATAACAAACTAATTTAACAGGGAAATTATCTCGTAATGGTTACGAGATGCGTAGTGTGTGTATAATTTATTATTCTTCATATAATATTTACACATATTTAAAACTACCATGAGCTCACAATTCAGAATCGAGCGCAGAACGCTCAACGATCGTCGCTTACAAGATCTTAGTCCTGCCTTTCCATTTTTTGATAGTGAGCAGACCTTAGTTAGAGAAGACAGGCGTCGCATGCCTGATCGAAGAATTAATAATATTCAAATTGAGGGCGGTGATAAAAGCGAGAGCGTTTCTTTACGATTATTTCTTTGGTACAAAGATGATGTATGTGAAGTACTGCCTAACTCGTCAGTAATTGTCGTAGGTCGCTCACCTAATTGCGAACTTATTTTTTATAACCGATATACCTCTCGTTTACATGCAAAATTTCAGTATGAAAATGGCGAATTTACTGTCTCCGACCACAGCACCAACGGGACCTATATAAAAAATGACGAAGGTGAAATGTTTTTAATGGGTGAAAAAATGCCTCTACATGGCAGTGGCATTATTAGCCTTGGTACTCCAATTGAGTATGTAGATAAAGACGTCATCCATTACTTCTGTCCTTAGTCAATCTCGTCGTTTGTAACAATTCTTCAACCCAGCAGGCCAGCTGCACCCTAAATATTTGCCATTTGTTTGACGCATTATCGGCCTGTTTCTACCATCTGGCTGCAGATCTATATTAAGGTATTCAAAGTGTTAGTTGCTTCCGCATACTTTGTAAAATTATTTTATAATGTGTGTTTGATATGTCAGAACGCAGGAACCAAGAACGGCGCAAATGGGGCAGAAAAGTCACTTATCCATTTATCGATAGTGATGGAGTCTTAGTCACAAAAAATCGCCGAAGATTAGTTGATCGCAGAGTTGCAAAAACTGATGCAACCGAGCATGAACCTGTGCAACCGAAAAAATCTGCACCGCCTACTCTTAGCGATGTGCAGCCCCCTCTTGATATTAGCGAATCAAAAGTAATGGAGTTAGAAGAAGCTCTGCAGGAAAAAGATGAACCTGCTTCTAAAATTGAAGCTTCAATCAAAGATATAGAATCCAAAATTCTCGATGAAACCGAAAAGGATTTCGAATCCAAAGCTGATATTACCATTACTGGTAACGACTTAGATCCGATAGCAACAAGTAGTCCGAGCAAGACGCCAGTAACACTACTCACTAACAAACCAGAGCCTAAGGAGGTAGTGCATGCAGAGAATAACGTCTCCATCGAACTATCCTTTAAAGGTGACAAATATGTGCTTACTGAAAAACAACATTTCTACCAAGTAGGACGTGATCCCTCTTGCGATATCATTGTTCAAGGCAAGTATGTCTCTAGAGCCCATGCAAAAATAACTTACAAAGACGGTAAATTTCTGCTGCAGGACAACAGTTTTAATGGTACCTACATAAAATTTAACAATGGTCAAAAAATCCACGTCTCTAAAGACGAACAAACCCTTGTCTCTGATGGTGTAATGAGTATTGGTGAGCCCGTAAAAAACAATGCAAACTCCATGATCCAATTCAAAATCCTCCAATAAAGAAACTTGTAAAAGAGAACTAGTCTCTAATCTGCTCTTAAATTCGTTCTACTAAATTAGTCATCTATAGCCAATGCAGTAATGTATCCGGCTACAGGATTTCTCTATAAAATGCAAAATGCATTTGGATTACATTAAAACTGGTGATCTCGCTGCTTCTGACTTGAACAAAACGGATTATACAAAAGAACTCTATGAGCAAGCTGAAGACATGCTGTTTGAAGCTTCTGAGTTTATTGCTTATGCAAAAAGTGTTGCTAAATATTTAGGTGATAAAGACAAGGCACGTGAATATCTAGAGAAAGCCGCCGATGAAGCCCATTAACCCAGTTAATTACTTTCCATGTCTAATATTGCTCAATAAGAGCTAGGAGAAAACGCATTACAGATTGAATAATACACAAACCAGCGAATCCTTGCTGCAACAAGCCGCGGATGCCTGCAATAATCCATCTCAAGCCATGTAACTCGCATCACGCTTGCTTACTAAAGGCATTGCTGTGGATTTAGTGAAGAACCTCTACATCAGCATGAAAATAAATTTTACCGACCCAAAAGATCAACTCAGCTGGGCCAACAGCACCGTGTAGATCTTTAAAGATCAAGACTGAGCGTCTCAAGAATACGAAGATCTTTCCAGTGCCATTTCAGCTGGTGCTGATGCTAAGCACTTCAGAGCCAATAAGGACTCGAATTTAGAACGAACGTTTTGGTAAAATACCACCTTGATTACACCAGTTAATCATAAACCCACATCTTTTGCGTAGATCACCCCGCAAGTGTATTCACTCCTTGGGCTATACGCCTTGGCGTGATTTGCTGTATTGAGAAATAGGCAATTTGCCGATATAATATAGGCAAATGCCAATAGGAGATCAATATGGTAACCACAACAGAAATTGCAGAACTAATGGGCGGTAAAAAAGTTTTTGGTGTATCGTGTACCGATACGCTGAGTATAGCTGAGCGCATCAAAAATGGCTTACCTTATGCGGCATTAGAAAAAGCTCTAAAAGCTAGCGCATTTGGCTTGTCTGATTTAAGCATAATTGGACTTCCACGCCGCTCATTGACCCATCGTAAAAGTAAAGGCGCATTAAGTCCCGATCAGTCCGATCGTCTATTTCGTTTTATGCGCATTTACACGGAGGCATTGAATACGTTTGATGATAAAGAAAAAGCACGCACCTGGTTGCGCCGAAAAACCAGGCCATTAGGAAATCGCACTCCGTTTGAAATGCTTGCTACCGGTGAAGGCACGCGTTTAGTGGAACAACTGCTTGGTAGAATTGCCCATGGAATTGGTGCATGACGGTACCCAGCTCGGCATGGAAGCTGGCAAAAAAAAATCACGCAAACTTATCTGGTGAGGGCGCCCGTCTTTACGGTGGGCGCTGGAACACACCTGGCCATAGTATGGTGTATATGTGTCAAGAAGCATCACTTACTGTGCTTGAAGTACTGGTGCATTTAGATTTAAGCACCGAATTGATTCCAAACGATTATGTATTAATGCAAATAGATTTAAGTGTTATCAAAGGGCGCAGAAACCAAAAGGTGTTAGAAGAAGGCCCAACCTTCAATAATGAAAAAAAGAGCCAAGCGTTTGGTGACAAGTGGATTAAAGAAAAAAGGTCTTTATTACTCCGAGTACCTTCAGTAATTGTTCCTCACTCTTTTAATTTACTACTCAATCCTGAGCATGTACTAGCAAAACAAATTCCTAAACCCGTAATCACCGCGTTTAATCTAGATTCAAGATTGTTTGCATAAACAAAAAAGACTCTAATTTTTCATGTAACCAAGTATGCATTTGAAACCAAAATAAAAATGAAAAAAATCTTAATCACGGGGGCAACCGGGCAAATTGGGTCCGAATTGACAGTGCTACTACGTAATCAATATGGTAATGAAAATGTCGTTGCTGCGATGCATTCTTCAAAATCAAATAAAAAAATCGTCATCGCTAAACCTTACTGCAGTGTAGAGATTAGAGATCAAAACTCATTAGAAGCAATCGTTAAAAAACATAAAATTGATACTATTTTTCATCTTGCTGCTCTACTTTCTGCTCTAGCAGAAAAAAACCCACCACTTGCTTGGGATGTAAATGCAAATGGCTTGATTAGTGTGTTAGAAGTCGCTCGCTTGCAAAACTGTGCAGTATTCTTTCCAAGTTCTATCGGTGCATTTGGGACTTCTACGCCACGTGATAATACCCCACAAGTAACTATTCAACGTCCAAATACTATATACGGAATAACCAAAGTGAGTGGCGAACTATTGTGTGATTATTATTGGAGTCGTTTTGGTGTAGACACACGCGGTGTGCGCTATCCCGGCATCATTTCATATCAAGCAATGCCAGGTGGAGGCACTACCGATTATGCTGTACTCATGTTTTATGCTGCATTAAGAGGTGAGCGATTTAACTGTTATCTCAAGCCCGAAGCCATGCTTGATATGATGTACATGCCAGATGCACTCAAGGCAGCAATTACCCTCATGGAAGCCGATAGCAAGCAATTAAAGCATCGTAATGCGTACAACATCACAGCAATGAGTTTTACCCCACAAGAGCTGGCTACAGAAATTAAAAAACACATACCAGAGTTCAACATCAACTACCAAATTGATCCGACACGTCAAGCCATAGCTGATTCTTGGCCCAGACATATGGATGATAGTATCGCGCGTAACGAATGGGGCTGGTCTCCAACCTATTCTCTATCGGCTATGGTTGAAGATATGTTGCAGAAGCTTGCAAATAAGTTAGCAATAGATATGGGATAGCAGATGTCACTCGAAAAAATAGAACCGCTGTTAACCAAACATATTGAACAACTCAATAGCAAAGGCATATCAAAAGGTAAAGAAAAAGTAGTTACGAGTAAACAAGCTGCAAAGGGGGGCTTTAGCGAAAGATATTATTTACGAGGTTACCAGGATCGCTCATTTTTAAGAATGAATTCCAATTCCTACTTGGGGTTTGCTGATCATCCAAAAATCATCGAGGCCGAAACCAAAGCTGCAGAACAATTTGGTGCAGGACCGGGTGCGGTACGATTCATCAGTGGAACCTATCAACCACACATTGAATTAGAAAAAAGACTTGCTGCATTTCATAATCGAGAATCCTGCATGATTATGAGTTCAGCCTATGCCACTGTCATGGGTGTGTTGCCACAATTTATCAATGAACACACTTTAGTGATCAGTGACAAATTAAATCATAACTGCATTATCAATGCGATACGTTTATCGGGAACAGCAAAAAAGGCCATCTACCCTCATCTTGATACGCAAGAGTTAAATAATCTTCTTGAATCTAATAAAGGCGAGGTGAATCGTGTGTGCGTAGTCACCGATGGTATTTTTAGTATGCGCGGGGATCATGCGCCTTTGCGTGAAATCAAAACAATCTGCTCACAGCATGAAGAACACTACGAAGATGGTGTGATATTCATCGTGGATGACTCGCATGGCGTGGGCGCATATGGCAAATCTGGACGCGGTACTGAAGAGGTTACCAATACAAAAGCCGATATCCTCATTGCAACATTAGGCAAGGCGTTTGGCGTGAATGGTGGTTACATTGTATCGAATACAAAAGTAATCGATTATTTAAAGGAGACTGCGCCGTTTTATATTTACTCTAACCCCATTACACCGGCAGAAGCGGCAGCAGCACTGCAATCGTTAATTATCCTAGATAGTGCCGAAGGTGAAAAATTGTTATCGCACTTACGCAATCTCGCAGAAAAATTGCGAGATGGCTTAAAAAAACAAGGATTTGACACTATCGATGGCGAACACCCAATTGTACCGATTTTAATACATGATACGAAAAAAACGTCAGCTTTAGTAGAGCATCTATTTAAGAACAATATCCTTGTGACAGGCCTGAATTATCCTGTCGTACCTAAAGGCGAAGAAGAAATTAGGCTACAAGTAGCAGCAAATCATACTGATAAAGACATCGATTACATTTTAAGCGTATTAGAAAAATTCTAAATTACTCTGCAGACAACAATTAATGTTAACTACAAAAGTTTACGATTATAAGTTAGTAGGTAGCTTATGCGACTGTTTGCCTACTCGGCGATGTTCATATACAAGCCACATACTAAATTTAGTAATTATTGCCATTGAATATTAAGATTTACCACTGGCTTTACGAATTTGTCTGCGTTGATGCTTGTCGGGTTTGCGTTGAGTTCTTGGCATGCCCGCATCGAGCAATTTGCGTTGTTGAGTTTTAAGTTCTCGCGCTTCAATACTATCTTGTGTTTCTTGGTAAAGTTTTTGTGCCTCTGTTGCAGGACCGCGTTTTTCACTTAGTGCTTCGACTACAACTATTGTTTGATATTGACCCCGAGTAATCTCAAGTTGATCTCCAATTTGAATGGGTCGCGATGATTTAACCCGTTTTCCATTGACATGCACTTTACCGCCATTTACTACGTCAGCAGCCAAAGAACGTGTTTTGAAAAAGCGTGCGGCCCAAAGCCATTTATCTATGCGAATTTTTTTTTGCACATTTAAATTCTTACTTTAATTGAGTAATCAATTCTTAGTAAATACTTGGACAGAATAGGTATTTAGTAAGTATATTATGATACGTACCTACACCTTGGGCTAGAACTGAACGTTCTTTTCACTAATCAAAAACTATTAAATATAGATGTTCAATTTACAAAATACAGGGAAGTATTTTGTCCTTCGGGCCATCATCATAAAATGACGATGTTCAAATAATGATCTTTATACCCAGTAGACTATATGTTCGGCTATTTCGAGTACTTCTGTTTCACTCACTGTTCGATTTTGAACGGACATCTTTTGTTTATGTACGGTATTGCGATCACCACTGATTAAATGATGCCAATTCGGTAAGTCTTTACATTCATGTACTAACCGATATGCGCATGAATTAGGCAGCCATTTAAAATCTTCTATATCATCTGATGCAAGTTGTAGACAATCTTCTACCAGCTGTTTGCGTTTAGGATAGTTCTTGCATTGGCAAGTTCTAGCATTCAGCAAATGACACGCTACATCTGTATAAAAAAGTTCTTTTGTTTCAGAATCCTCTAGTTTAATCAAACAACATTTACCACAGCCATCACAAAGTGATTCCCACTCTTTCTTGTTCATCTCATGGAGAGATTTTGTTTTCCAGAAAGGTTTAGCCGACACAATTTATGCCATTAATTAACTGGCAATTTCATTAATCATTTGATTTAAGCGATTAACGAAACTTGCAGGATCTTCAAGTTGGCCGCCTTCTGCAAGAATGGCTTGGTCAAACAAAATCTTAGCCCAATCCTCAAAGCGGTCTTCTACTTCTTCGTTTTCCATACGCTTTACAAGTGCATGACTTGGGTTAATCTCTAAAACAGGCTTGGTTGAAGGCATATCATGCCCTGCCTGGCGCATTAAGTGCTGCATGTACAGGGCCATTTCTTGTTCATTCAGCACGATGCACGCCGGAGAGGTAGTAAGACGATGAGAAACGCGTACATCTTCTACCTTATCATTAAGCACTTTTTTAATACGATTAATTAAGTCTTTTGCTTCTTTTTCTTTTTTCTGTTGCTCTTTTTTATCTTCTTCATCAGCTATCTTGCCAAGATCGAGCTCACCTTTGGCCACAGATGCAAAGGATTTTTCCTGGTATTCGGTTAGATGGCTCATTAACCATTCATCCACACGATCAAACAGCAACAACACCTCAATGCCTTTGTCACGGAAAATTTCTAAGTGCGGGCTATTTTTGGCTGCGGCATAGTTATCTGCAGTAATGTAATATATTTTTTCTTGCTCCGGCTTCATGCGCGCAATGTAATCGTCTAAGGAAACATTCTGTGCATCATTATCGTTATGCGTGGATGCAAACCTGAGTAATTTGGCAACTTTTTCTTTATTGGCAAAATCTTCTCCAGGACCTTCTTTCAAAACCTTGCCAAATACGGACCAAAACTCTTGGTATTTGACTGACTCAGTTTTAGCAAGATTTTCAAGCAAACCCAGTATTTTCTTTACTGAACCAGAGCGAATGTTGTCGATAATCTTATTGCTTTGCAAAATTTCTCTAGAAATATTCAATGGCAAATCATTTGAATCAATTACGCCACGCACAAACCGCAAATAGCGTGGCAACAATTTTTCCGCGTCATCCATGATAAACACACGTTGCACGTAAAGTTTTACGCCATGGGTTGGATTTGGTTCAAATAAATCAAACGGCGCTTGCTTAGGAATGTATAAAAGCGAAATGTATTCGGTTTTGCCTTCGACACGATTATGCGTCCACGTTAACGGATCGGCAAAATCGTGCCCCACATGCTTATAAAATTCTTTGTATTCATCTTCACTAATTTCATTCTTGGGCCGTGTCCAGAGTGCTGAGGCCTTATTAACGGTTTCCCATTTGGCCGTGGGCTCGCCCTTGTCATTTTCTTCACGCATCTCAATGGGTAAAGACACATGATCAGAATACTTTGTAATGATGGAACGCAATCGCCAACCATTTAATAATTCATCTTCATCTTTCTTTAAATGCAGAATAACTTCCGTACCACGCTTTTCTCGTTCTATATCTTCTAAGGTATATGAGCCTGTTCCTTCAGATTCCCAACGTACTGCTTGATCTTTTTCTAAGCCGGCTCGGCGTGAAATCAGTGTGATTTTGTCTGCAACGATAAATGCAGAATAAAATCCCACTCCAAATTGACCAATGAGGTGCGCATCTTTGCTTTGATCACCGGTTAATTGCTCAAGAAATTCTTTGGTGCCGGATTTTGCGATAGTGCCTATATTTTGAATGACTTCATCACGACTCATCCCTATACCATTGTCGCGAACGGTAATGGTGCGATCATTATTATCAAACTCAATTTGTATTTTGAGTTCAGCGTCTTTGCTTAACAAAGAATCATTTGAAATTGCTTCAAAACGTAACTTGTCACACGCATCTGAGGAGTTAGAAATTAACTCACGCAAAAAAATCTCTTTATTTGAATAAAGAGAGTGAACCATTAAATGTAGAAGTTGCGCGACTTCTGTTTCAAATTGCAGGGTTTCTTTTTTTGTTTCCGTACTCATTGTTTATTCAATAAAATTTATAGTCAAAAAAATTAACGATTGACCTCACCGTCTACTTCAAGTGCTAAGGTTTCACTTGGTACCGTAGCACCATAATCGGTCAGGTCTTCTAAAGTGACTCTTAACTTAAGCTGCTTTACCTCAGGATGTTTAGCAAGATGCCCCACAATTGCTTCGTCAGCTCTAACACCAAAGGTCTTGAGTAGGGCTCGAATATCTTTTCTGCTGCTGTCTTCCATTATTATTCTCCGTTAGTGGTGTTATCACATATTTATGGGGTCAATTTTTGAAAAATAAAGGCCTCTATGAATTCTTCAAGTATTTTACCTGCACGCTGGAAATTATCAGCTGGTGCGAGCATTTCATCCAGGCTTTGTATATAGGGGCCCGTTTGCTCCGGCTTGCCACATTCTTGGTAAATGGCTTGTACATGACTGGGTAGCATTTCAAGGTGAAATTGTAGCGCCAGCACATTATCTGCATACACAAAGGCTTGGTTTGCACATCCGTTACTAACGATAAAATTTGTGGCACCAGATGGTATTTCAAATGTATCGCTATGCCAATGCAAAGCTTCAAAGCTGGTTGGCAGGTTCTGAACACGCTCATCTAACAACCCTTTGGTCCGTTTAACAGGAAACCAACCGATCTCTTCATACACATTTTTGGTTACCGCCGCTCCCAAAACGTCGGCGATCAATTGTGTACCCAAACACACGCCTAAAACAGGGATCTCTCGCTGAATTACTGATTCAATAAAGCCCTTTTCTAAAGTTAACCACGGGTATTTGTCTTCATCGTGCACCCCCATGGGTCCGCCCATGACAATGAGTGCGTCCATATCGTGAATAGAAGGCAACGATTGATCTTGATACATGCACGTGCATGACAACTCACAGCCTTTTTCGACAAAAATGCTTTCCATACCACCTAAACCTTCAAAAGATACATGCTTCAAATAATGTATGTGCATATCACTTTACTTAGATGCAACTTAGATCGAGATAAATTGAAACTTCATATCTGGGAATAGTCTGTGCCACTTGTTGGTTCATGTTTGAGATAACGTATATGCATTTATCTAAACTTGGCTGTTAGTTAATCCATTTTTTTAATAGTGTGTAGATAGCCTCACACCTATGGTATAGGTTTGATAAGTTACGCTGCTTGAAGATACTGTTGTTCATGGTTGAGCAGCCATTGTTTACGGCGTACGAGGCTGCCATCGGCATCTCCCATAAAGCCACCTATACCAGAAACACTAACCACACGATGACATGGAACAATTAACAACAACCTATTACTTCGACATGCATTACCTACTGCACGTGGCCCAGATTTAATCTTTTTAGCAATTTCACCATACGTTTGTGTAGCACCAAATGGTATTTTTCTGATCTGTTCCCAGACCCGCAGTTGAAAGTCTGTGGCATTTGCAAATAAAAATTGGATATCAAATGTTTGCAGGTCACCTGCAAAGTAAGCGTGTAACTGCTTTTGCATTTCTTTAGCAAAAAAATCATTACTTAAAGTCGCGCGTGTTTGTGATGCTACTTGTTGAACCTCTATAAGGAAATCACTTTCGTATTTAACTGCCAATTTTCCTATTGGCGTTGCAGTGATCATTTGATTCATATCTTTCCTCTGCCTGGGTAATGATGTAATCAATTTGTAGGGTAATTTTACTCCACAAAAATAAAAACGCCTCGTTTCACGAGGCGTTTTAATTAATATTTTTAACCCAAAAATCTAAATCTTTTCTTTAATCCTAGCGGCTTTACCTGTTCTGCCCCGTAAGTAGTAAAGCTTTGCTCGCCTTACGTTACCTTTACGCTTTACTTTAATACTTGAGATCATCGGGCTATGTGTTTGAAAGACACGCTCAACACCTTCACCATGGGAAATTTTTCTTACGGTAAATGCAGAGTTCAGTCCGCGATTACGTTTGGCAATAACTACTCCTTCAAAGGCTTGCAAACGCTCTCGATTACCCTCTTTTACTTTGACTTGCACAACTACAGTATCGCCCGAGTAAAATTCCGGGATCTTTTTTTTAAGTTGCTGCTGATTTAGTTCTTGAATGATATTTGTCATCATCGTTTTCTTCAGTAATTAGTCCAGCTGCTCTTGCAAAAACTCCTCAAGCAAGGCCTGTTGTTCTTTGCTTAGTTCCATTTTTGCAATTAAATCTGGCCTACGTAGATAAGTGCGGCCCAATGACTGTTTATTTCGCCACTGCTCTATCGCTTGATGGTCACCTTGCAATAACACTTCTGGTACGGTATGTCCGTCTATGCTTTCCGGCCGCGTATAATGCGGGCAATCGAGCAGTCCGTCAATAAAGGAATCCCGTAAGGCCGATTCTTCATGTCCTAACGCTCCAGGTACGTGCCGAACCAAGGCATCAGCTATAATCATGGCAGGCAATTCTCCACCACTGATGACAAAATCGCCAATACAGATCTCTTCGTCAACCTCGGCCTCAATCAGCCTCTCATCTATGCCCTCGTAACGCCCCGCCACCAGCACTAGATGAGAATAAGCCCCCAATCTCTCCACATCTGCTTGTTTAAACAGCTCACCATGAGCCGAAAGACAAACTACATGGCTTTTACTCGCAGTTTGCGTAGCCTTTTGAATAGCTTTTTGTAAAGGTTCAAATTGCATAACCATCCCCGGTCCTCCACCGTAGGGTCGGTCATCGACCCTACGATGAGGATCGGTTGAAAAATCACGCGGATTAATAACATTTAAACTTACAAGCTTAGTCTCGATGGCTCGACCTATCACACCAAACTTAGCCAAGTTCAGCACCATTTCTGGAAATAAAGTAATGATATCGATGTGCATTAGTTAATTTACTAATTAAAGCTTGTCTGCCAATCTACTATCATCAATTGTTGATCTATATCGACCTCTTTGACCACATCCCCTCTGATATAAGGGATTAAGATTTCTTCTGAATCAGGATCGCTTGTTACTACTAGCACATCATTTGCACCAGTCTGCAACAAGCGTTCAATTTTACCTAAGATTTGTCCATCGACAGTGACTACCTTCAAGCCGGTAAGCTGGTACCAATAATATTCGCCCGCTGGCAATTTCGATAAATGCGAAGTAGGCACCCAAATTTCCGCAACTGTTAGTGTTTCAGCTTGAGCCCGAGTATCGATACCCGATAATTTAGCAATGATGCCATTACCATGTGGTTTACCTTGTTCCAACGCATAGTATTTTTCATTGCCGTCTGTACGCAATTGCCATGTTTTGTAATCGAGAATTTGCGCTTTAGGGCGACAATAGGAAAAAATTTTGAGCCAACCCTTGATACCAAAGGCACCTAGTATATGGCCAAGCTGAATAAATGAAGTTTGGCCCAAATTATTGGACTGACAGGGGGACCTCTTTTAGGCCGCTTGCTTGAGGTGTTGCTTGACCAAACCTGCAACACGATCGGAAGGCTGAGCCCCATGGCCTAGCCAATGGTCATAGCGCTCTATTTCAATAAAAAAACGTACATCTTGGCCTTTTGCCAAAGGACTGAAGTAGCCGATGCGCTCGATATAACCACTATCTCTACGCTTACGAGAATCAGTAACTACGATGTGATAAAAGGGGCGCTTCTTGGACCCGCCTCTAGATAGTCGAATCGTTACCATGTAGTTGTTGGTGTCGTCTCAAGGTTATTTGAATTCAAATCGAGCCGCGCATTGTACGCAAATTCGCTTGAAAAGAAAGCCAATATATAGATATATCACTCTTTAGTTAAGGATTAATTCGCTTATCCTAGTCCTTTAGGAATCATTGCCTGCAAGACCAATAGATATATAACTTGCTCTAACCTAGGAGAGAAGATTACCTGTAAAGCCAAGTGATAAAGAACTTAACCCTACCCAGGTGGTAAGTGTTATTGCAAAGCCAAAAGAAATCCAAATTATCCTAAACCTGGCGGTAGCCTTCCCTGCATGGATTGCATCATCCTTTGCATACCACCTTTTCTAGAGAACTTCTTCATCATTTTTTTCATTTGCAGATGCTGTTTAAGTAAACGATTTACATCTTGCACTTGTGTACCCGAGCCTGCCGCAATTCTGCGTTTTCGTGTGTTTTTAATGATATCTGGAAAACGTCGCTCATGCGGAGTCATAGAATCGATAATCGCAATCATCCGCGGCAAAGCTTTATCATCACTTAGTGCTTGAGTATTTTTAGGTAAACCTGCTACACCAGGAATTTTGTCCATTAAGCCTGCTAGTCCACCCATATTCCTCATTTGCTCAAGCTGGCTTTTCAAATCAACGAGATCAAAACTCTTTCCTTTTTTAATTTTCTTAGCGAGTTTTTGTGCTTTATCTCGATCGACTTTTTGCTCAACTTCTTCAACCAGACTTACCACATCACCCATACCCAAAATGCGCGATGCAATACGATCGGGATGAAAGGGTTCTAATGCAGTTGTTTTTTCACCGGTGCCAATAAATTTAATCGGCTTACCGGTTATGTGTCGAACCGACAAAGCCGCACCGCCACGTGCATCTCCATCGGTTTTAGTGAGAATGACACCGGTAAGTGGCAAGGCATCATTAAACGCTTTAGCAGAATTTGCGGCATCTTGCCCGCTCATACTATCGACTACAAACAAAGTCTCTATCGGTTGTACAGCTGAATGCAGTGCAATAATTTCTTGCATCATCTGATCATCGATATGCAAACGCCCTGCGGTATCAATTAACAAAACATCTTTAAATTGTTTTTTAGCATGTTCGACAGCGTGATTGGCAATATCAATAGGTGCTTGTGATGAGTCACTTGGAATAAATTCTGCACCAACTTCTCTGGCCAAAGTTTGCAATTGCTGAATTGCTGCAGGTCGATACACGTCACAACTCACCACGGCTACAGACTTTTTCTGTTGCTCGCTTAACCATCTTGAAAGTTTGGCAATGCTAGTAGTTTTACCAGACCCTTGAAGACCTGCGATTAAAAGAACTGCCGGGGGTTGAGCCATAAGCATAAGCGCCTCATTAGCGTCTCCCATCAAATGCACTAGATCATCGTTTACTATCTTGATTAAGGCCTGACCTGGGGAAAGACTGTGCAATACCTCTTGCCCAAGCGCCTTTTTTTTGACTCTTTCAATAAATTCACGAACTACAGGTAATGCAACATCGGCCTCCAGCAGGGCCATACGTACTTCACGCAAAGTTTCTTGAATATTTTCTTCGCTGAGACGCGCCTGACCACGCAGTTTCTTTACCGTGCTAGAAAGGCGATTGGATAAATTATCAAACATAAACGTAATCACGCCCGATACATGGGCACCATGGTTGGTTAGGCCTTAAAGACCAAAAAAATGGATTATAGCGAAATTATATCGCCACTTGAGAGGCGGTATATTTCAAAGTCTGTAATGGCTGAATTAAGTTGATTGATAATCTCTTCTTCTTTGCCCGGCTGTAAGTGAGAGATATATACCTTAGGACGATGTTGCAGCTTTACAAGATCTGTTGCAAGTGCATTGGGATAATAATGCTTAGCATCACGGCCAATATCTTCATCTTCATTAGTAAAGCCACATTCGACAATGATTGCATCGACATGCGATTCTTCATTCAATGCATTCCAAAGCGAGTCATTGGTAAATGTATCACCGCTGAAAGCTAAGGAAGCCCGACCATTATTTACAATAAATGCTGAAGCCGGCACGGCATGATTAACATCTACCATTTTTACGATTTTATCCTGAAACTCAATGCAATCACCTGGGTGCATGGACTCATACACGATCACCGGAGTCTCTGCATTCGGCAATTCAAAAAAGTTTGGCCACACATCCCAGTTAAATATGTGTTTTGATAAGATATCAAAGGTCTCTTGTTTGCAGTGCAGTGTCAACGGTCGATCCACCAAATGGTCATAGATGGTATCTAACAACATCGGCAACATTGCGATGTGATCTAAATGACTATGGGTGATAAAGATATGCTGAAGCTTAGACATTTCTTTATGCGAAAGCTCCCCTAAGCCCGTACCACAGTCTATTAATACGGAGTCATCTAATAATAATGAGGTGGTTTCTAGACCTAAACCAATACCACCACTACAGCCAAGGACACGTAATTTCATCGTTATGAATGATCAATTATCGAATAATGCTATCATTGGCAAATTCGTAGAAATGTCTAGCATATCCCAATTCACTTTATATATTCTGCCATGAGAATAAGGTCCCGGAACTAGTTCAAGTATTTCATGTGAGACATATCGCGCAATATACACAATCCAATCTATGACAATCTCAAGCATTTTAAAGTACAGCACAATTCTGTTTTACGTGCTGACCTTTGTATTGATTTTGTGGCGTACGCATCGTGTATCCGACGGCGAACAATCTGAAAAACGTGGTTTAATGCTAATTGCATGGGGCGTTGCATGTGGATTGCATGCCGTTCATCTTTATCCACAAACCTTTACTGAACATGGACTGAATTTAACATTCTACAATGCAGTTTCTATTGTACTATTTATTATTTCTACGCTAATTCTCATTTTATCAATTACTAAAAAAAGAGAATTTTTGGGTTTATTTGTATTGCCGATCGTGGTTGCCGGTATTGCCTTAACGATACTGCGACCTGAGGTTGCAGCTTCTTCCTCAAATTTGCATGGCTTACAGCTACACATTGTAACTTCTTTATTCGCATTCAGCGTGTTAACCATTTCTGCGCTACAATCTATTTTGTTATTTACTCAAGATAGACATTTACGTAAACATAATCTCAGCGGAATAACACGTGCCTTGCCTCCATTACATGATACGGAAAAATTTTTATTCCAAACTATTTCTGTTGGATTTATTTTATTAACTATTGCGCTCGCAAGTGGCTTTTTGTTCTTGGAAAATATGTTTGAACAACATCTCGCACATAAGACTATATTATCTATATTAGCCTGGATTGTTTTTGCACTTTTGCTGTGGGGGCGATGGCAATTTGGTTGGCGCGGACAGGCGGCCATGCGCTGGACCTTGGGCGGATTTGGATTCCTGATATTAGCCTATTTAGGCAGTAAGTTTGTCCAAGAATTGATACTGCACAGGGTTACAACTATACCGGTCACTTGACAATTTGCTCTACGCGGCAGTTAATGTAAGCATGTTTATTACAGGAGGGTCGCGTAGACCTTGAACGAGTATTCGATAGGCACACTATTTTTAGTGTTGTTCATTTTATTTATTTTTTCAGCATTTTTTTCTGGCTCCGAAACTGCATTGATGGCGCTCAATCGCTACCGCTTGCGCCATTTAGTTAGTACTGGACATCGCGGCGCTAAACAAGCACAAAAGCTATTAGAAAAACCAGACCGTTTGATAGGTCTTATTCTGCTTGGCAATAATGTTGTCAATATTTTGATTGCACAATTAGCCGCTTACATTGGCTTCCGCTTGCATGGCGACATAGGTATTGCCGTAGCTACCTTTATATTAATTTTTGCAATTCTGATTTTTGCTGAGCTGACGCCTAAAACGCTTGCAGCTTTCCATGCAGAAAAAGTAGCCTTGCCTGCTGCCATAATTTATGTGCCTTTATTGACCATTGCATATCCGTTTGTTTGGTTTGTTAACTTAATTTCTAATTCCTTGTTACGTTTGTTTGGTGTGAATATTAAAGAAAATGCCCTCACTACACTGACGCATGAAGAGTTACGCACAGTTGTTAATCATGAAGGCACTTCTATTTCTAATGAGCATCAACAGATGTTATTAGGCGTCCTTGATTTAGAACAAGTCACTGCAGAAGATATAATGATCCCTAAGAATGAGATCGTTGGTATAGATTTAGAGGACGACTGGGAAGATATTGTTACTCAATTAAAAAATATTTCCTATACACGTATCCCAGTTTATAAAGATAACATAGATAATGTAGTTGGTTTTTTACATTTACGTAAACTCTTACTAAAGATAATTCATAAAGATATTGAGCGTGAAGACCTTGAACTTGCTTTGCGCGAACCCTACTTCATTCCTGAAGCCACAAACTTAAAAAAACTTTTATTTGAATTTCAGGATAAAAAACGCCGCTTTAGTTTAGTGGTGGATGAATTTGGAGACATACAAGGTCTAGTTACACTGGAAGACTTGTTAGAAGAAATTGTAGGTGAATTTACTAATGATCCTGCAACTTACCATGTCGAAATACACCCTCAAAATGATGGTACATATGTAGTAGATGGCAGTACCCATGTGCGCGAGATCAATAAAGTCTTGGAGTGGGAACTTCACGACGATGGACCAAAAACGATTAATGGTTTAATTTTAGAGCATATGGAATCGATTCCCGAACCTGGCACGAGTGTACTCATTGATGGCTATCCAATCGAAGTAGTACAGACACATAAAAACGCGGTGCGCACCGCGCGCATCAGCCCTCGTCTGCCTCAGCATGAAGAAGTGGCCTAGATCTAATTACTCCCCAAACAGGTAACGCACGTTTAGTAGTTGATCGAGTACAATACTCGTATGGCTAAAGAACTCAATTTTGTGTGCACCGAATGTACTGGGCTATTCACCAAATGGGTAGGCCAGTGCCCAGATTGCGGTGCCTGGAACACCATTGAAAAGCAAGCTGCAGTTTTTAAACAAAATAAAGTTACCTCGTTAACGCATGCTGGAGC
>JBFGJY010000017.1:0-41951 GCA_041576975.1 Gammaproteobacteria bacterium
AAATGCTCGAACTATTTGATGATGCCGAAATTATCGAAGAAAAATTATTTGGTATAACCAAATCAATAATTGCAGTACATATTCATCAACGGTGACCTCTCTCACTGATTTTGTATGAGCGGTAAATGACCGTATATGGACTAAGAGTAGTCATTCATGTGTATATATATAACAATGCATTGAAGTGCACTAGAGCATTACAACTTACTTAATTTAAAACCCCTCTTATAATTTTCCATCTGTATTGCTTAAAAGAAGAGTCGCTTTTGTATAGCTTCATTGAAACAGGGAGGTTGAATTTAAGCATGCCGACTAATGCAACTCTATTTAGAAGGAAGTTTGCAGTCTACTGCAAACCAGGACAGTGGGGTGTCTTTTTGATGTTCAGGAATGAACGGATGTCGCAGTCGCATGGATGCGATGGCACGATCTTTTGGTTCGTATTACAAAATACTTCCCTGTATTTTGTCCATCGGCAACTGCTCCTCGGCTTTGTCATCTTACGTTGCTCTAATAAGTTACATCCATGTAACGATGCGATTTCTGCACTTCCGCCGGCCGCTTCCGGCATCCTTGCCTCACGCGACACTTGTGCATCCTACACATCGTCCATGGCAGTCGAACGTTTACTTCTTGCCAAAAAATATAAATTTATTCTTCCCCCCATACACCGCTTTTGGGAATCGGTGGTGACGCAAAGTCTGTTTCACTTAACGAGGCTTCTTGCCCTTTAAAAACCCGCTTGAGTCCTAATAGTAATTTTGGAATTTCTGAGTCAATTACATAATCAGGAATCCACTTATTGTCTTTTTCACCCATTACAGCTTGCACATTATTTCCTGCTAAACGTCGCATTGAAAAACTGGGGCCATGTTGTTCACTGTAACCACATTCAGAATATTCATTCATTCTATCGTTCATTAAGTTAATAAAATTTTTACGATAATCACCTGCTCCACAAACATCTTGACGGTTAGTTTGCATGGTATTGGCAAGATGTTGCCCAAGGGAATTAATAAATAACTCTCGCTCAGCAGCCGTCATCTCATCAAACACCATACGATCTGCAATATGAGCACCAAATGCAACAAATTCTGCAATTACATCAAGTCGCTGTGATTGTGTCTGGGTTTCAAAGCCTTCATTTTCAAGAAATAGACATGAATCCCCCGCTAACAACCAAAGATTAAAGGCAATTACACTTGCTATTTCTTCAGGCGTACGCTTTCGGTCTTGCAAATTCCATTTAGTTTTTAATCTAGCCACAATTTTAAACTACCATACTTGTCAGTTACATTGCCAAGGTCATCAATAGCGTCATATGGCACGTATTTTGTAGTGTTAATTCAATGTTCATTTTATGATCGTAACACAACAAAGCGTATAATAAGCCTATGGTTAACCAAGCTAACTTACTGTGCGAAACAGTTCAGAAAAACTGTGACATCTCGGATGCACGCCATGCCGCAAATTACACGTTGTGTGTATATCTATTGAAAATGCGCGAATACTTTCGTTGGGTAAATGGCTACTCATACAATGATGTATTGCCAAAAGAAGATGTAGGAAATTGGGTACAAGAACGTGAAAACTTATGGGAAAGCTTAGAAGAAGATAGTTTTATCCCACTCTTAATTGATGGCAAAGAATTTGATCCGTTTGATACCGACAACATTAATAATGCCTTAGCACCTATGGGTTATGTATATAGTGGTGGCATAGGCTTGCGTGCCGCCCCGCATTTCTTTTTAGCCAGACTCGAATCCAAAGAAGTCTACAACGATTTCACCATGTATGTATCTGCGGATGAATGCGCGCGAGATTTAACTGCTCCACCTGCCATGACCCAAGGCACAAATGTTTTTATCCGTAGAGAATCGGTCCGTCGGTTATTGTGGGAAAAATTCCAAGAATGGCAGTGGCATAAATATGAAAATGCCATGGCTAAAGCTTTGTCATACTATGATTTTGATAAGGATATAGAACATGCACTTGACCAAATGACGGATAACGAATTAGAAGCTGTAACTCTGCATGAAATTGGAGAATTCATTGCATCACAAGAACTAAGTGAAAGCTGGCGTGAAATGATCATGAACTTACCTAGATCAAGGGCTGAAATTATGTCCAGAGCCGTTAAAGATTTACTTGCAGACTGTTTATCTACTCTACCAGGCCTGATTGAAAATTATAATCCAGCATCACTGCACTTTTATGCAGCAAATTTGGTTTCCATGCGTAAGGAATTATGCCCAAGTTTCAATAGCGCCTATCAAACTTGGGCAGAGACAAATAATCTAAAACCTCTTAAAAAACTAGTTTCTACAGGTGTTAAGCATTGGTCTGCTGTGGCGAGTGAAATGTTAGATTGTTACCAGAAAGAGGGCGATAAAGGCTTAACAAAGCTAGAAAAGATTGTGCAACAAAATACTCTCTAATTAATGACTCAAGCGCCCGTTAAAAGCACGGCTAAACAGCCACTACAAACTATTAATGAAATTAAACCTAATAGTTTTATCTTCGAACAACTCAATTCACTTTCCCAAGATTTTTGTGCAGATGTAATTCAACGTTTCGAAAATGCCAAAGATGAACAATATGAAGGGCGTATTGGCCAGCTTGCTGACAAAAATTCCAGTATTAAAAAATCAACTGATCTCGTGCTAAGCGGTAAAGAACACTGGAATGATGTCGACCGAACACTTTTTCGCGTCTTGAGATTGGCGATAAAAGAATTTCGTGAACATTTTCCTTTTTTTAAAGGCCCATTTAAAGATATGGGCTATGGCATACAAAGAACTAATCCTGGCGAGCATTATCACTGGCATATCGATGGCGGAAGTCATGAGTTTAGTCATCGCCAACTTGTCGCAATTTGGTATTTAAATGATGTACCTGGGCCTGGGGGCGAAACAGAATTTTTATTTCAGAACATAAAAGTCAAGCCCGAAGTGGGTAAGTTAATATTATTTCCACCATTTTGGACACACGAACACCGCGGCGTTATCTTAGAACAAGGAGTGAAATATATTGCCACTACCTGGATAGTATTCGCTTAAATGGCGCTACTAAAAATGCACTTTTTTCGCCGTAGCGGTGTCAGCACTGTGCTTATGTACAGGATGTACTGTATGCCGTGTTTGCAGGTGCAAATCTCGGCCAAATCCTCACGTATTACATATACGCTCTGGTTTTGCGCGCAATGCTTCCTAGTCACGACGTAAAAAATCACAATTTATAGCAGCACCCTAAAGTCATTAAATTGATTGTCTACAAATCACCTGTTACATCTGGAGAATTCGCTGAGTATTTTTTATTTCGGTGGGAGATGTTACGCAAACCTCTCAATCTTTCTCGTGGCAGTGAGCATGATGAACTAGAAGATAGTTCTTTTCATATTGCGGCTTATGCGGATCATGTAACTATTGGTGCAGGCAGATTACACATTGAACCTGATCGTAGCGCACGAATTCGCTACATGGCAGTTCATGAGGATTATCAAGGTCATGGGGTCGGTAGCCGCATACTACAAGAATTAGAACAATTTGCGTACACGAATCAAGTGCGTGTTTGTTGGTTATATGCGCGCGAGGGCGCAATAAAGTTTTACATTAAGAATGGCTACTTCATTAAAGGAGACAGTAACAGCGAGTTATCAGGATTGAAACATGCAAGAATGGAAAAACAACTGGTTTAGGAAATCGATAAGTTATTTTCTCTCTTTTGTAAACATTTTAATAACTCAGCCCCATCTTGATATAGCCGCTGGGACAGACATCGGCACAGATGTGACAACCCACGCATTTATCGTAATCGGTATCCACGTAGCGCCCCATGGCATGCTGCTCCTTCTTGACTCTGAAAATGGCGTCTTCCGGACAATACACCACGCAGTTATCACATTCGAAGCACATCCCACAACTCATACAACGCTTGGCTTCATCAATCGCCTTTTGTTCCTCTAGCGCGGAAAATCTTTCTTGAAAGTTATTCAACACGTCTTCAGAGGTGATATTGGCTTCTTGTCGCCGATTCATCGGCACCTCTTCGAAGTACGCCATATGTAACTGATCATGAGTTGCGATCTCGGTAGCTGCACGATCTTCGTAATTATGCACGGCAAAATTTGCAGAATCGGTACCCCAAGCTTCTTTATATTCGAATTTCTCAGGTTCTAGTTCACGTTCGCGTAACTCATCTAAAAGTTTGAAATGATGGGTGTCGATCTTGGGACGTTTAGGTATCTCCTGTCCCAATAAGTAATGGTGGATGCCTTCCGCGGCGATTGAAGCTTGGCCAATTGCCGTAGTGAGTAAATGCGGTTTAATGGCATCACCACCTACAAAATGCCCAGGCTTACCGACCACTTGGTAGACTTTATCTGCATCCATCAACCCCCGTCCATTATCGAATTCTTCAATTCCAGTGTAATCGCCTTGCTGACCGACAGCACTTACGATAAGTTTGCATTCGATATCGAAGGCTTCGTCTTCTTTGACTTGCAACTCGCCGTCGACCGATTCCACTGGTGCCACTTTTAATGCCTTGGCACGGCCCATGTCATCTAAAATAACTTCCAATGGGCTTAGACGATCGTGGATTTCTACACCTTCGCGAATTACTGCATCCAGCTCATGTTTAGTTGCCGGTGCTTCGGAAATGGGCCGCCGATAGACAACCCATACATCGGCACTACTACGTCGGGCCGCAGTCGCGACATCATGTACGGTATGACCTAGGATGACATTATCCGGCCGATCTTTGTCCGTGATATTGTTGATATTGCCGATACGTCGTGCCACGGCCAACACATCCATCGCCGTATCACCTGCTCCAATCACCAGCACTCGGCCATCGAGATACCGCAATCGTCCTTCATTAAATGCGCGCAGGTACGACATACCATCGACGCAATTCGGGGCATCACCGCCTGGAACAGACAAGGCTCGGCCTGAAACCGCGCCAATTCCCCAGAAAATGGCATCGTAGTCGCGCTCTAACTCTTCCACAGAAACATCTGTGCCGACTCGGGTATTGAGTTTGACTTCTACACCCATATCGATAATTCGATTTATCTCGCCTTCCAATACAGAACGCGGCGTGCGATAACCCGGTATACCGAACACCATCATGCCACCGAGTTGGTCATACTCATCGAAAATTGTACAAGCATGACCCTTTTGACGTAGAAAAAAGGCCGCCGTTAACCCTGCACAACCACCACCAACGATTGCAACTTTTTTACCACTGTCCGATCCCGATGTGGGAAAAGTCAGGTTTTGTTGTAAGGCCCAATCGCCAACATGCTGCTCAACCGCATTGATCCCAACCGCTTCTTCTACTTCATTGCGGTTGCAGCCATCTTCACACGGTGCCGGACACACTCGCCCCATTACCGATGGAAATGGATTAGACATTGTCATACGTCGGAAGGCATATTCCTGCCAGGTGGTGTCGCCTACCGGTTTATCAATTCCACGAACTATGGATAACCAACCGCGGATATCATGACCAGACGGGCAACTGGCTTGACAAGGAGGAGTACGATGAATATAGGCAGGGCAAATCTCTGACAGTCCGTTTTGAACAACATCCTTGTTCCATTGCGTTGTTATATAATCGCCATCCTTGTAGCGTCGAAATGTAAGCTTATCCTCCGCCATTTGTACCTCCCACGACAGGTATTCCGACTCTTAATTTTTGCCGGATGAATTATTTATCTAGGGGCAATAAGTATTGCTGATTATAAACCAAAATGCGAGTAAGAGAGGTCAACACTCAATGGATATGTTGAATAAGTATTTGATTGTGTGTGTTTATCAATTTACCGGAGTGTTGCAGCTTAGTAGAGCACTGCCTAAGAACATCAACTCATTATAATTTCAGTTAAAGTCATATCACCCGAGGTATCGATATCGACAGCTTGAATTCCCGGCATTTTATTCATTATATAGGCTACCATAAGCCCTACAGTAGCTGTTTTCTCTTGCTGAATTGCAGTTAGCAATTTATCTGCCACAATTTGGCAACGCTGTGTGTTATTAGGTTGATCAACCCATATACGACTCATTTGCCAACCTTGATCCATATCCGCATCCATTTTTTGAAATGCATCTCGTGCACTAAGCATCATTTCATTATCTACTTCCAAAGGAAATGTTTTCTCATCGATCGTGACTTTAAGTATCATGAATTTTTATTCTCAATATACGATATACAAGTATAGCGTGTAACGAATATTCAAAGAATGATAGTTCAAATTAAACATGTACTTGGTGAAAAAGAACTTAAGCAAGTACAAAAATTATTCCAGAGTACAGAATTTAGAGATGGCAAGCTTTCTGCTGGCATGGCTGCTAAATCGGTTAAAAATAACGAAGAGCTCATCAATGAAAAAATTATCACGGAACTAAACAACATTGTAATGAACAACTTAGTACGTCATCCCGAATACAACCATGCTGCGCTACCACATCGAATCGCTGTGCCATTTTATGTACGCTATAAACAAGGTATGGGCTATGGAGAGCATATCGATGACCCAATTATGGGAGAAGGTGATCGATATCGCTCCGATATCGCCATCACCGTCTTTCTAAATTCACCTGAAGAATACGAAGGGGGTGAATTAGCTATTCAAACACCATATGGGACGCAAAGTATAAAATTTCCTGCTGGTGATGCAGTGTTATACCCGGCTTCAACACGTCATCAAGTAACGCCAATTACGAATGGTGAACGATTGGTTGCGGTAACATGGGCGCAAAGTTTGATTAGAAACCATGAACAACGTGATTTGCTTTATCAACTTAGCAAAACACGTGAAAAAATGTTGCGCAGGGATCCTGATTCAGAAGATACAAAACGTATAGATAATGTATACGTCAACTTAGTTCGCATGTGGAGTGATGTTTAACCACCCAAACTTAGTGTTATCTGAAACCATTAACAAAAAGGCCGCGAAGCGGCCCTTGTATATGAAATAATTTACGTTAATCTATCGGTGTGAACCTTTCTCTTCGTGGGCTTCATCGACTACTTCCATACAAAGCTTCATGTACTCCTCTTTGAAACCATCTAAGTCTGATCCTTCTTCAGGGGCCCAATAGCTTTCTGCAGTGACTTCACCTTTTTGCTCAAGCTCGATGAACTTCTTTTGCATCTCGAGCAATTTTTTGATCTTTTCTTGTTTAGAACTCACGTCAATTCCTCACTAGTTGAGCCAATTAATATAATAATACTAATTTAATGATCCGCAAAAAATCTGTCTGTATTCCCTAATGGGTGCACCATTTATGGTAAGGAGTATTAATAACCATTCTTGTGCCAACTTTTGGGTGCAAAATATGGAAAAGAGTATTAGTAACCACCCTTGTGTCTGCTCTTGGGTGCAGTGTGATCAATAACCACCTTTGCGTCGACTTTCGGGCAAACCACCAATACGCCCGGCTTGTTTGCTAGGATCTCCAGGGAATAGATCGTATAAAGCCTTGGCATTTAATTTTTTTCCGCCCCATGCATTTGCCATGGCCTTAGTCATGTTACGAGTATTGGGTTGATTGCCGCCGTGATTGATATATTCATCGCGTAGATAATTAATTACATCCCAATGTTTTTCTGTAAGCTCAACACCTTCTTCTGCAGCAATAACCTGTGCGATCTCTTCATTCCAGTCCTCTAAATTGACTAGAAATCCAGTAGGTGTAGTTTCAACCTCTTTGCCGTTGACAGTAATACCCATATTTAACTCCTAACAACTCTCAAAATAGTAGATAGCACGCTTAGACAAGGCGCCAACTTTCTGAGGAGCGCAGTGTACACACAAGTACATGAGCATCCGAAGGAAGTTCTGCAACGCAGTATCAGCGTGCTATATGCATTTTGAGATAAATTCATGTTCAAAACATGGTTATAGTTTCTATAAATAGAAATTTTAGTTTTCTAAAAAAAATTCTGGTTTATTTTTCCTGGGCGTGCCCTACTGCGTCAATACCCTTATGAGGTATAAACAACCCGCAACCAACTTTACGCCCTTCGCCTAGGCCATGCTGTTGTAAATAAATAGACTCCTCTATTTCCAAACCATCGATCATAAGGCTACGTGTAGATAAGTTTTGCTCAGGCATTCGCAGTACATGGGATAAACCACTTATCATTTTCTTAACTCGAATACCTTCTTTTTTTAGCAACTCTGCTGTCTGATTTAGAAAGGCCTCTTCGTCTTCGATGTTTTCTGTAATGATATAGCGGGAAAATATTGTCGTCAGTGAAGAAAGTAGTTTTTGCTGCGGATTACTTAATACCAACTCATGGCCGTCCACATCTAGCGTTTTGCCCACAAGTTGATTTGCGTCTGAGACTCGGTGCTTGGGTAACCTCAGCATGAAGCGCGTGCGGCGAGACAAGCTTAATAACGCATCTGGCTGTTGTGGTCGAATCCAACCATTGCCTGACTCTGCGCCATGAATTAAATGAATTCCTGCGTGCGGTTCAGCAGCAATCCAAGACAATTCCTTATGTATGGTTTGTGATAGTGCATAGGCATGATCCAAAGGTAATTGCTTACACTGTACCTTAAAAGACAAATCGACTATATCGTCAGGTATGACGTACTGATTTTGGTCCTCTTCTTGATTTTGCCAATACATTGCAATTGTTACTCTTGTAAATAATTTACCGATGTAAATACGGACTCTAAAATATCTTCCCAATTCTCCGGTGTATCATGAAATGGCGGGCGCACATCCATACGAAAAAACATTTCACCTTGTTGTGCACGTTCACATAATTTTTCTTTAAGCTCTGCAAAAGACTTTAATTCATGATGTTGCATGAGGATTTCACTTAACCACAACATTGACTCGCCACATCTTGTAAATCTTGATCTTCGTCACACTTGGTAACACGATTATAAAATCTAGCCCGGTACAACAAACGTTTATCATCAACACTAGAGCTGTCATCAAATGCAGTTCGGTTATGTAAGACATTATTACAAATCACCCCTTCACCTGAACGCAAACGATAGTGGAATAGATAAGGATTGCCTTGCAAAAGCTCTTGTAAAAAAGACAGTGCATGTTGTACGGTCTTATCGTCCTTCCAAATTATGTTTCGTTGCCGTGCGGTATAGCGCATATTCAAGGAGTGTGATGCTTCATCGATAAAAAATACTGGTCCCGTTTGTGCAGCTCGAATTTGTCTGCCCGCTTGTTCATTAGCAGGAATTGTCATTACGGCAGTATCCATCAGAGCTTCAATGTAATTTGGATTTTCATCGCGTAATAAAATGTATGCTATTTCTGGATCCAGATAGGTGTTTTCGCCACCACTAATAGCAGGTCGAACACAATGCATTAAAAATGCACGTATACGTTGTTCATTGCAATTGTAATAACCATCTGTATGCCAATTCAGAGGCTTATTTGTGTAAGGAATGTAGCTAGATTGATTTGAACCCATATCTTGTATGACAGAAATCCGATCTGGATCGGCACAAAGGTTGGCATCCAAGTTTATTAAACCCAGCTGTGCAGCCAATCTTGATACCAGCCGTTTCCCTTGAGTCGAATCTTGGACAATTTTGTAAATCACCAAATTGGTCTTGCCACATATATTCAGCAAGGAATTTCGCTCACTATCCGTTAATTTTATCGGGTTGTTTATTTCCTGCATGAATTGCCCAATTTTTTGTGGGTAATTATTGAGCTTTTGATCACGCCAAGCTTGATAGGCATGAGATTTACTTAAATGATTCGGCAGCATTTCTTAAGAGCTATATGAGTTAGAGAGTATAAATCTATGTAACTATTGTTGGTTATAAAAGCATAATTAAGACTACTCGGAATGGCTTAAAATTCACTTATCTCATCGCTGCAATAAATCGTATCTCTATTGGGATAAGCTGTACTTAACTCGGCACCCCATGGAGGGGGTTTTGCCAGTTTGGTCCTACTTCTAGACTCCTACTAACAAATGTCTTCAGGAATTTTAAGGCAAATTCACTTTAATGGTTCCGGTATACTTTAATTCCAACAATGAATCCCACACAACAATACTTTAGGAGATTCCACCATGGCCGATAAGCATCATCCCACCCCTATGCTTGATGAGCTGGAAAAAGGCCCTTGGCCGAGTTTTGTTTCCGGCATCAAACGTCTACGCGACAAGCATGAAGACAAACGAATTCAAGGTGTAGCCAATTCTTTATTGGGACAGTTAGAGCATTCCTACGAGACGCGTAAGGGTTATTGGAAAGGTGGCACGGTGTCGGTATTTGGATATGGCAGTGGAATCATTCCACGCTTTTCTGAAGTGGGTTCTGCTTTTCCAGAATCAAAAGAGTTTCACACGTTACGAGTACAACCTCCTGCAGGTAATTACTACACTACAGATATGCTTCGCCAGCTTGGCACAAGCTGGGAAAAATGGGGTTCTGGCCTGGTAACTTTTCATGGGCAAACCGGGAACATTATGTTTATCGGTGCAACTACCGAAAACACGCAGCACTTCTTTGATGAAATTAATGATTATGGTTTTGACCTAGGCGGTGCAGGACCATGTGTACGTACTGGCATGTCATGCGTTGGCGCAGGGCGTTGTGAAATGTCCAATGCAGATGAAATGAAAATTCATCGTACCTTACTTAACAATTTTACTGATGATGTTCATCGACCCGCTTTGCCTTACAAATTTAAATTTAAAGTCTCGGGCTGCCCAAATGATTGTATGAATTCAATTGAGCGCTCGGACTTTTCCATTATTGGTACTTGGCGTGATGATATGAAGGTTGATCAAGATGAAGTAATGAAATTCGTTAAACGCAAAGGACGCCAATATGTAATCGATAACGTAATCACCCGCTGTCCCACCCAAGCACTTGCCCTTAAAGATGACGATACCTTAGAAGTTAATAATAAAGATTGCGTACGTTGCATGCACTGTTTAAATGTCATGGTGAAGGCTTTATCACCTGGGGATGACAAAGGCGTAACTATTCTTATCGGTGGTAAACGTACACTTAAGATTGGCGACTTAATGGGAACAGTGATCGTGCCCTTTATGAAACTTGAGACCGAAGAGGATTATGAAAGACTGGTCGAGCTTGCCGAAGAAACTATCGATTTTTGGGCAGAAAATGGACTAGAGCATGAACGTTGTGGCGAGATGATTGAGCGAATTGGCCTCATCAACTTCTTAGAAGGCGTTGGTGTTGACGTGAATCCCAACATGGTCAATGAACCCCGTCAAAGTTCATATTTTCGTTCAGATAGCTGGGACGAAGAAGCTGCAAAGTGGTTCCATAAAAAAGCTGAGCAAAAACAAGCAGCCGCAGGTTAATAGCAACTGTTTTAGTTTAAATACAATACTTATTCATAAGATATACAAGTTTAGGAGAATAAAATGGCGCAAGTGCATCGCCCACCAATTGAATCTGGATGTCCTGACGGCTTTCAGTACATGCATCCCTTAATGCGTAAAAATTATGGTAGCTGGGATTATCATGAACACCCACGCCCAGGTGTATTACTTCATGTAGCCGATAACGAGGATAAGATTTGGACAGTACGTGCAGGTACCCAACGCATTTTGGATGTATTTACTCTACGTAAGCTTTGTGACATTGGCGATAAATTTGCAGACGGATACGTTCGATTTACTATTCGCAGCAACATCGAATACATGGTGGCCGATGAAGCCAAGGTTCAACCACTCATTGATGCATTAGAAGCAGAAGGTTTTGTGGTTGGTGGCACGAAAAATTCTGTGGCCATGATTTCACATACACAAGGATGGTTGCACTGCGACATTCCAGGTACAGATGCATCCGGTGTGGTCAAGGCAATGATGGATGAACTTATTGATGAGTTTCGCGAAAACAATATGCCTAACCGTGTGCACATTACAACATCATGTTGCCAAATAAATTGTGGCGGCCAAGGCGATATCGCAATTAATGTGCAACACACCAAGCCACCAAAAATCAATCACGATTTAGTATCCAATGTTTGCGAGCGACCTTCGGTAGTGGCACGTTGCCCTGTAGCTGCAATTCGCCCTGCACAAGTAAATGGCAAACCATCTTTAGAAGTAGATGAGAAAAAGTGTATTTGTTGTGGTGCTTGTTACCCGCCATGCCCTCCAATGCAGATTAATGATCCCGAGCACAGCTTACTCGCAATATGGGTAGGCGGTAATCATAGTAATGCACGGAGCAAACCTACGTTTCAAAAATTAGTGGCTGCGGGTATTCCTAATAATCCACCGCGCTGGCCAGAAGCCACTGCAATTGTTAAAAGAATCTTGCGCGCCTATCGTGACAACGCAAAAGACTGGGAACGCATTAATGATTGGGTTGAGCGCATTGGCTGGCCGCGTTTCTTTGAGGTCACAGGACTTCCATTTACTAAATTTCACATTGATAACTGGCGAGGCGCACGTCGCAGCTTGAATTCTTCGACTCATATTCGCTTCTAGACGTGAGGGAGCGATATGAAATTTGGAATCGTTATAAATGAAGGACCGTATACGCATCAATCTTCTGATTCGGCATTACAGTTTGCAAAGTCAGCATTAAATAAAGGACACGAAATATTTCGTGTCTTTTTCTATCATGATGGAGTAAACAATGGCACTAGTCTAAGTGTGCCTCCTCAAGATGACCGCAATCTTACCAAAGAGTGGTCAGAACTTGCAGAAAAACATGGCCTAGATTTAGTTGTGTGTGTGGCCGCAGCTCAACGCCGAGGCATGCTTGATGAAGATGAGATGAAACGACACGGTAAAAGTGCAAGTAATTTAGCCAAGGGCTTTCGTATTTCTGGTTTGGGACAATTAATTGAAACCGGCATTCAAGCAGATCGCTTGGTAACCTTTGGAGATTAACTTTTTGGAGATTATTGGTGGAAGAAAGCGAAGGCACAGTTAAAAAATTCTGTTATATGAATCGCAAGGCGCCCTATGGAACGATATATGCCTTAGAGTCATTAGAAGTAGTGCTGATCGCTGCGGCATTTGATCAAGACATCAGTTTGGTATTTGCGGATGACGGTGTATTTCAACTTACTAAAGATCAAGAGACGGATGGCATCGGCATGAAAAACTTTTCTAAAACTTATACTGCACTTGGGGATTACGATATTAAAAAAGTTTACGTTGAGAAAGAGTCTCTAGAAGAACGTGGTTTATCTGTAGATGATCTCCAAGCATTGAAATATGAAGACGAAGATGATGATTGGGCTGAAAAAGATTCACTCTTTGTTGTGGGACGCGAAGAGTTGTCTGCAATTATTGATGCACAAGATGTGGTATTGAGTTTTTAGGAAGATTAACTGTGATCATTGATGAACAACATATAGCTTTACGTTTGCAGAATCATATACCAGGATAATTAATCAGCGATAAATAGCATCAAGTCTATAGGAATATTTTATGACAATGTTGCACACCGTGAATAAATCTCCATTTGAGCGTAATACGCTTGAATCATGCTTGCGTCTCGCCAAAAAAGGCAGCTCCGTGCTTTTATTTGAAGACGGTGTCATTGGCGCAATGCAAAACACTAAATTTAGCGAAAAAATTGCTCAAGCAATGAATAATTTTTCGTTTTATGTCTTAGGTCCCGATATCAAAGCCCGTGGCCTTAGTAACAGTAGAGTAATCGATGGTATAACAGTAATCGATTATGACGGCTTTGTAGACCTAACGACTGAACATGACACCGTTCAGTCTTGGCTTTAATTATTTCTGATTAACGTATAGGTAACAGGAGAGTCAGATGGCTTTAGAAGTAAAAGGTAAGTCTTACGAGACTGATGAAGAAGGTTATTTAGCAAACCTTAATGATTGGCAACCAGATTTAGCCGAGGCAATGGCTGCTGCTGATGGCGCCGAGCTGGGAGAATATCATTGGGAAGTGATTAACTTTCTGCGTGAGTACTATGAAGAGTATCAAATTGCTCCTGCAGTACGGGTGCTTACCAAGGCGATTGGTAAAAAACTAGGGAAGGATAAAGGTAATAGTAAGTATTTATACGAACTGTTTCCTTATGGCCCTGCAAAGCAAGCATGTAAATATGCAGGACTGCCAAAACCAACAGGTTGCGTATAACACACGCTTAACTGAGAGGTGAGTTCACCTCTCAGTTGTTGCTTTTTGATTCATGTTTGCATAAGACATGAGACACCAAGGATTCACAATCAATGTCAGCCTTAACCATAATATTCGCAATTTTATTTTATTCGGCGACTGCTATATTAATATTTGGCATCGCATATAAGGTCTGGCTATATGCAAAAATCCCTGCACCGTTAAAAATTCCTACCACACCAGCACCCACCACGCGCAGCGGTGTCGCATTTAGAATGCTCAAAGAGCTGACTATATTTGAGAGTTTATTTAAGTCCAACAAATGGACGTGGTTATTTGGTTGGCTGTTTCACTTTGGGCTACTTTTGGTGTTATTGCGACATCTGCGTTATTTCACAGATCCTGTTTGGGCTTGGGTCACCTTTTTACAACCCTTTGGCAAGTATGCCGCGTTTATGATGTTAATTGGCTTAGCAGGGTTGTGGGGCAGGAGGTTTTTGGTTGATCGTGTGCGCTATATTTCTGCACCCTCTGATCATTTAATGTTGTTGTTGCTGATTACAATTGGTGTAACCGGTGCGTTGATGACTTTTGTGGAGCATACCGATATCGTCTCTTTAAAATCATTTTTACTAGGCTTGATGGTTTTTAACTGGTCGCCTTTACCTAATGATCTTATCTTGATCGTGCATTTAAGCTTGGTCATTTTGTTAATGATTATTTTTCCTTTTAGTAAACTCCTGCATGCCCCTGGAATATTTTTCAGTCCCACACGTAATCAAGTCGACAACCCACGTGAACGCCGGCATGTTGCAGAATGGGCGACCAAATTTGAGTCATCAAAAGCGAGTTAAATATGGCTGCTGCAGAATTTGAAACACCCGCAATTAAAGAATACCCCGTCATACCACACCTGCAAAAAGGCGTGATGGCGCACAGCAAACCGTTTGTGGCAAAAGCTGAGTTTCAAGAAAAATTGGGCTTTCCTGGCGAGCTGGTAGACAACTGGCAACAAGTTGCGATCGATAAAATGGGAGAACTCAATAAAAAATATCGTTCTTTACAAGTATTTCTTGATTCATGTGTGAAATGTGGTGCCTGTACCGACAAGTGTCATTATTATCTGGGTACTACTGACCCAAAAAATATGCCTGTGGCACGACAGGATTTATATAGAAAAGTCTATCGTCGTTATTTCACACTCTCAGGCAAACTGTTTCCTAAACTTGTTGGCGCCGAAGATCTAACCGAAGAAGTTTTAGATGACTGGTATAGCTATTTTCATCAGTGCTCTCAATGCAGGCGCTGTTCAGTGTACTGCCCCTATGGCATCGATACTGCGGAAATTTCCATGGCCGCGCGTGATGTCATGGATGCCGTAGGCAAGGGACAAAAATATTGTAATGAGATTATTGGTAAGGCGCAGACCATTGGTAACAATTTGGGGTTACCGGAACCGGCGCTTATTGACACTCTAGAAGGGTTGGAAGAAGACGTTGAAGAAGACACCGGCGTAAAAGTTCGTTTTCCCGTGGACGAAAAAGGCGCAGATGTTTTACTCGTCACGCCATCTGCCGATTTTTTTGCTGAACCGCATATAGATGGTTTGATCGGGTATGCAAAAGTATTTCATCAAGCAGGAATTTCATGGACATTGAGCTCCTACGCAAGTGAAGCCGCAAACTTTGGAATGTTTATTGGTAGCTACGAAAACATGCAAAAACTTGCATTGCGAATTCGCAAAGCTGCAATTGACCTAGGCGCAAAAAGAATTGTGTTTGGTGAATGCGGACATGCTTGGCGTGTTGCCTATTCGTTTTTGAATACACTTGCAGGCCCGTTTGATTTTCTAGATCCAAATTATCCTGTACCTCAACATATTTGTGAGGTGACTCATAGCTTAATTCAAGAAGGTAAGTTAACTTTAGATCCTTCACAAAACGATGATATGGTCGTAACCTTTCATGACTCATGTAATATTGCGCGCGCATCACGTATGGGGAATAAGCCCGGCGGCCAATTCACAATCCCAAGAGAAATAATTAAAGCGGTATGTAACAACTTTGTGGACATGCCAAGTTATGCCATCAAAGAAGGGACTTACTGCTGTGGCGGTGGCGGTGGTTTGTTAACGGATGATCTGATTGAGCTGCGTGTTAAAGGTGCATTGCCACGTATGGAAGCACTTAAAAATGTAGTGAATAACTATGGCGTAACTCATATGGTCGCGATCTGCGCCATTTGTAAGAGTCAGTTTTCAAAAGTGTTGCCGTACTATGATTTTCGAATGGATCAAGTCGTCAGCCTGCATCAACTCGTGAGTAATGCAATTGTGTTACAACCTGAAGGAGAATTCTCAGAACAACCGAATGATGAAGAACAAGCAAAAGCGGCTTAATTTATTAACCAATCTTAGTTGAGACTTACAGAGGAGCAAAGCATGGCAGTGCCTAAGGAACAAATTACCCACAAACTCACTTTTAGAAAATTTGAAGATGGAGATTATGTGTGGGGAAATTTTGGCGATCAGATTTTTGAAGCCGATCATTCATATAAATGCCCTACGTATGTACACCGTACACCACCTTGCCAAGGCAGCTGCCCATCGGGTGAAGACATTCGTGGTTGGTTGCAAATTGTACGCGGCATTGAAAAGCCACCGGCCGAAATGTCCATGCAAGAATACGCATTTCTACGCTCTACGGATGCGAATCCTTTCCCTTCAATGATGGGGCGTGTATGTCCTGCACCTTGTCAAGATGGATGTAATCGAAATCATGTTGAAGATTTTGTCGGCATCAATGCCGTGGAACAATACATTGGTGATACCGCCTATGAACAAGGTTTTAAATTTACAGCTCCCGAAAAATTAAGTGGCAAAAAAGTTGCCATCATTGGCGGCGGACCAGCAGGACTTGCTGCAGCGTATCAGTTACGTCGCAAAGGCCATGCCAGTGTAATTTTTGATGACCATGAAGAGCTTGGCGGTATGTTCCGTTATGGAATTCCTGGCTATCGCACTCCACGTGATTTTTTAGATCACGAAATACAACGCATTTTAGATTTGGGTAACATTGAAACTCGCATGAACACGCGTGTGGGAAAAGATGTGCACGTCAAAGAATTAGAAGACGAATTTGATGCCATTATCTGGGCCTTGGGTTGTCAATCTGGACGCGGACTCCCCGTAGAAGGTGGCGATGCACCAAACTGTGTAGCTGGTGTAAAGTTCCTAGAAGCATTTAATACCGGGCGCTTAAAAGTTACTGCCGATCGTGTGGTGTGTGTTGGTGGCGGTGATACTTCCATTGATGTCGTATCTGTTGCACGACGACTTGGAAAAATTGAAAAACTACATAAAGAAGAAGCCCCTGAATACGTCATTGGTGGTTATGTTGCACACGATGCAGCCTACGCAGCAGCGCGTGAAGGGGCTGATGTAACCCTGACTTCTTTATTTCCTCGTGCAGAGATGACTGCCGCCGAACACGAAGTACATGATGCCATGCGCGAAGGCGTAAAAATAAAAGACGGCGTGATGCCAGTCCAAGTTGTACTGGGTAAGGATGGCCGCGCCACAGCGCTGCGCATGGCGGAATGCAAAATGGAAGATAACCGTCCAGTCCCTGTTGAAGGCACCGAGTTTGACATCGAATGTGACCTAATCGTTTCTGCAATTGGTCAAGGTGGTGATCTCGAAGGTCTTGAAGAATTTGATAATGGTCGTGGCCTTATCGATGCAGATAAGTTTTATAACGTGCCCAATCGAGAAGGTCATTTTGTATGTGGCGATATTATACGCCCCCATCTTCTAACTACAGCTATCGGACAAGCTTCTATTGCGGCCGACAGTATCGACTACTATTTAAATGACCAAGAACTTAAGAAGCGTCCTAAAGTAGATGTACATCACTTCAGCTTATTGGAGAAATTACAGGAGTCAGGACTTGAACCTGAAGATTATCAACAAGGTGAATATCGCGGCACGGACCAATCGAAATTCTCGGTACATAATTATGAAGATCGTGCTGCACAAGAAATTATTGCTGCCGACGAATTATTTTTAAGCCACTTCCCCTACACACCGCGCAATTTACGCGAAGAGCATGGGCCTGATGCGGAACAAGTTTTGAGCCATTTCGAAGAACGCATGAAAAACTTTACTGATGAACAAGCGGTAGAAGAAGCCAATCGCTGCATGAGTTGTGGTATGTGTTTTGAATGTGACAACTGCGTGGTGTATTGCCCACAAGATGCTGTCTTCCGCGTGAAAAAAGATGAGTCTACCATGGGCCGTTATGTCGACACCGATTATAGTAAATGTATCGGTTGCCATATTTGTGCGGATGTTTGTCCTACAGGATACATCGACATGGCACTAGGCCACTAAGTGCACATCTAAAAATGCGTCTTTTTCGTGATAGCTGCGTCAGCTCCGGGCTCAAATCCTCATGTATTTACATATACACTGCGGTTTTGCGCGCGACGCTTCCTTGCTCTAACGAAAAATTCACAATTTTTAGAAGCACCCTAGAATCATTAAAATTAGAATAAATAGGTTTTCATTGGCAGAGTGAGATGCAGGGATCATTAAGTAATTTTTATAAATACTTATGGTTATTCATTACCGTTATTACGTTTGTATTTCTAGCCAAGGCATTTGCAGATAGACCTGAAGATATACCTCCGCCTAAAGGTAAATATAGTGAAGAAACTATTTGTGTTGAACCTGTTGATATCATGCGCAAGCAACATTTTGACTTCATTCTAGATCATCGAGATAAAACCGTAGTTCAAGGCATACGCACGAAACAATATAGTTTAATTGGCTGTATTGATTGTCACATTACACCTAATGCACAAGGTGAATACGCTCGTTACTCAGAGGAAACGCATTTTTGTGCAAGCTGCCACCAATTTACTGCGGTAAATATTGATTGTTTTCAATGTCACGCCGATCGACCTGAAGAAGCTATACGTAAGGCGATTCGTCCAAATCGAATTACCAAGAATCACACACAGGATATGCATGTCTATTTACAGTCTAATGCGATGCATTCACGTTAATGAAATATTTATAATAAATAAGTATGCGCTATAAATTAGACATAGAAGATGTGAACATCGAACGGCGTGGTTTTCTTCGCGACGTAGCTGCGTTGGGCGGTGTAACGCTTGCACCCGGCATAATTTTATATCAAACCGTTTGCGCAAAACCTGAGGATCAAGCCGTCAGCAGTCAACAGCGGTGGGGCATGTTGGTGAATACCAATGTTTGCCAAGAAGACTGTGATGCCTGTGTAACTGCATGCAATGAAGAACATGGACTATGGAGTTTAGATCGGCTGCAAACCGATGCACAATGGATACGCAAACTTAATATAAAAGATAAACAAACCGGTCACGTCACATCATTACCGATGATGTGCCAGCATTGCGAACACCCTCCATGTGTGGATGTATGCCCAACCGGAGCTTCTTTTCGTCGTGAAGATGGAATTGTGTTAGTCAATAAACACACTTGTATCGGCTGCCGCTATTGCATGATGGCTTGCCCGTACAAGGCACGCTCATTCATCCATGAGCCGCTGCAAGATCAACTTCCGCACTCACCACGAGGCAAGGGCTGCGTCGAGAGCTGCACGTTATGTGTGCACAAAGTAGATCGCGGTGATAACAATACTGCCTGTGCAGAGGCATGTGAAAAAGATGGACACAAAGCGCTTTTATTTGGTGATTTAAACGATCCAAGCAGTGAAATATCGAAACAATTAAAAAAACATGGTGGTACTCAAATTCGCGCGGATCTGGGACTGAACACAGGCGTACGCTATCAAGGTATTTAAAAATGGAAACGACTCGTTTTAGTTCAATCGACGCAAACTCCGCACAATATTGGATTTTGTTAGGCGTCTTAGCCATGGCTACATTGATAGGTGTGCTCTCAGCTCACCATATGGATGTTGAAGGTCACCACATTACGGGCATGAGTAATCAAATTGTATGGGGCATGCCACATGTAGTCGCAATATTTTTAATTGTTGCAGCGTCAGGTGCATTGAATGTCGCATCCATTTCATCTGTATTTGGCAAAATAGACTATAAGCCTTTAGCAAGATTATCAGGCTTATTGGCAATTGCGCTATTAATTGGTGGACTGACAATTTTAGTCTTAGATCTTGGACGGCCGGATCGACTTATTGTTGCAATGACCGTATATAACTTCAAATCGATTTTTGCATGGAACATCTTTTTATACACTGGATTTATTTTCATTACTGCAATTTATTTGTGGATGATGATGGAAAGAAGGATGAACAAATTCAGTAAACCGGCAGGGTTTGTAGCATTTATTTGGAGACTCATTCTGACTACCGGCACAGGATCCATTTTTGGTTTTTTAGTTGCACGCCAAGCCTATGATGCCGCCATCATGGCGCCGTTATTTATCATCATGTCATTTGCTTTTGGCCTTGCGGTGTTTATTTTAGTTTTGCAAGCAGGCTATAAATGGACTCAACGTCCACTAGGTGATGCAATGCTGGCCAAACTCAAAAATTTATTGGGAATTTTTGTTGCGGCAGTGCTTTATTTTGTGTTGGCTTATCACTTAACTAATTTATACGCCACTGAACATCATGGTATCGAACGTTTTATATTATTAGATGGTGGTATATATACATTTTTATTCTGGGTGGTACAAATCCTTATCGGTAGTGTAATTCCTTTAGCTTTAGTATTTGTCAAGCCAATGAGCCAATCTAGAGGCATGCTTACACTGGCAGCTAGTTTAGTTATTATTGGTGGTCTTGCTCAAACCTATGTAATTGTTATTGGTGGTCAAGCCTACCCACTAGTACTATTTCCAGGTATGCAAGAAAGCAGCAGTTTCTTTGATGGTATAGTAGCTGAATACGTACCTAGCATTTTTGAAATATTATTAGGTATTGGTGGCATAAGTCTGGCTTTAGTAATTGTAACCGTGGGTATCGCCATACTTGAATTTTTGCCAGAGAGTTTATCTGACAAGGCTCTGCAATTAGATTCAGCTCATTCCACTTCTGTATAAACTTACCCAAGCACTGCTTGTTGGTGCTTTTTTAATAATCTCGTGGCACATCTATTAATTTCCGCCGCCCACAAATCTTCCGGTAAAACGGTATTAAGCCTCGGTATCAGTGCAGCTTTGCGTAAAAAAGGCCTAAGCGTTCAGGCATTTAAAAAAGGACCCGATTATATTGATCCCCTATGGTTGACCAAGGCCACACAGCGAAATTGTTATAACCTCGATTTTTGGACGCAAAGCGAACAAGAAATCAAGTCCATGTTTGCACAACAAGGCCGAGATGCAGACATCAGTATTATTGAAGGTAACAAAGGCCTGCATGACGGACTTGCCACAGATGGCAGTAATAGTAATGCCGCATTAGCAAAATTGCTTGGTGCACCAGTAATCCTGGTGTTAGATACACGCGGCACAATACGGGGGGTTGCACCATTATTATTGGGTTACCAACAGTTTGATTCAGACGTAAATATAGCCGGTGTCATTTTAAATTTCGTCGGCGGAGACCGTCATGCTGGAAAATTGGCTAGTGTCTTAGAACGATACACGGATATCCCTATCCTCGGTACCGTGCAACGCCATAAAGAACTAGAATTAGTCGAACGTTATTTGGGTTTGATGCCTAGTAATGAAGACCAATTTGCACAAAAAAAGATTGCGCATATATCTGACACTATCGCGCAACAAATAGATATTGATAAAATTTCAGTAATTGCAAATACCGCACCATCACCTGGAATTGTAGATGATATAGAAAAACATTTTCAAAAAAGCCAATTAAAAATCGCATATGCCAAAGATGAAGCCTTTAGTTTTTATTATGCCGATGATTTAGATACTTTTGCACAATATGGTGTGCAACTGCTCCCATTTGATACATTACAGGATACTCAGTTACCTGATGCAGACGCACTTTTTATAGGTGGAGGTTTCCCTGAAAAGCGCATGCAACAGCTCGCAGCTAACACCAAGATGAAGCAAGCCATTTACGCTGCAGTTGAACAAGGAATGCCTACTTATGCAGAATGCGGCGGCTTAATGTATCTATGTAAATCAATAAAGTTTGCATCTGAACAATGTGAAATGGTGGGTATCATCGATGCCGAATGTGAAATGTTCGAAAAACCAATTGGGCGTGGTTACACATTATTGCAAAAAAATACTCGGCATCCCTGGCCAAATGTTGCCGGTCAACTCATTCAAGGACATGAATTTCATTATTCAAAACTCACCCATGTATCAAGTGATACCCAATATGCTTTTGAAGTAAATCGAGGTTTTGGCGTAACTGGACAAAGAGATGGAATTGTCTATAAAAATATTCTGGCTTGCTATACTCATCAACGAAATACACAACAAAATCAATGGATTTCAAGTTTTATTGAATTTGTAAAAACATGCATCTAAAGATGTATTAAAATTACGCATAAATCTAAAACTAGCTTGAAAAACAGTATGTCCATTGAACTTACTGCTAATGCAGCAAATCAAATTAAAAAGTCCGCAATTCAATCAAAACTAGAAAATACGCCATTACGAATTGCAGCAACACGCAATGCCGATAATTCCATACATTATGGGCTTGGTTTTGATGATATTGGAAGTAGCAAAGGTAAAGATCATCATTTTGAATCAAATGGTGTAGAAATTGTCGTGGCTGATTCGAGTTTTGAATTACTCAAAGGCGCAACCATTGATTACGTCGAATTAGAACCTCAACAATTTCATTTTGTATTTCTAAACCCAAACGATCCAAACTATTCTCCACCCACTGAAGACTAACAATTAAAGGCACTTAATCAATGACAACAAAGAGAGCCAGGATGAACGCAAAAAAATTTACTATCGCTTCAATTGCCGTGGTTATATTTATCTTTATTTTTGAATTGTTATTCCATGGTATGTATTTGAAATCCACTTACGAACAAACTGCAGGCTTGTGGCGATCCGAAGCGGAAATGAAAGATTATGTGCTTTGGCTTACTCTAGGGCAGATCTTTATATCAATTGGTTTTGTTGCACTATTTACCAAAGCCTTTAAACGCGGTGGAATCGTCGAAGGGGTAGTTTACGGATTGCTGTTGGCGATAATTTTTGTTGGTAATCTTTTAATCTGGTATGCAGTTGCCCCTTATCACACAAATCTTTTAATAAACTGGATAGTAGGAACTGTTATTGAATTGGTATTGGCGGGCGTAATTGTTGCATTTATTTATCAGTCAAGAACAACTGAGGCAGCCTAAACTGCTAACATTACCGTTCTAGGAATGTAGTCACTCCCGATCATAGTCTATGAAGAAATTTTTCACATTCATTTTATTGCTGATTTTGATTTTAGGCATTGTTGGATACTTCTTGCCTACGCAATACACTATTAATAAAAGTATTACTATTTCTTCGTCCCCAGCTCATATACACGAGTATGTTGGTGATCTAAAAAAGTGGGATATATGGACTCCATGGAAAGCAGAAGACCCGAATATGGAAATTACAATAAGCGATAGGACAACCGGGATTGGTGCCAGCCAAAGTTGGAAAGATAAACATGGTGGTAGTTCGCTTGTCTTTACATCTTGGTCACCTGAAAATGGCATCGAATACGATCTGTTTTTTAAAGCTGGAAAATATAAATGCAACAGCGCAATTAAATATAATTCCACATCAAGATCTAAAACCAAGGTAAGGTGGACCATGCAGGGAGACATGAAGATGCCTATCATCGGAGGCTACTTCGCAATATTCATGAAATATTCAATTGGTTCTATGTTTCAGCAAGGACTAAATCAGTTGAAAACTATTGTCGAACAAGATAAATAAAGCCAAATTCAAAGTTATTTGTATAACAAATCATAATTCTGATAAATAAATGTAATTGCTGATAATCGGTAGTTTTACCTTACTAACGGTCGACTACAGTATTCGAGTTGTTACACGATCTCGCTACACTCTTAAAAGGGAATTTTCATGTGTTGGCGAGGCTAATATGCAAACTAGAAAAAATATCCATGTTTATTTGAAAGTTTTTTATCTTGCTTTGGGAATGCTGTTATTCGGTTGCACAACTCAATACGTTGCAGATCCCGATGCGGACCAACTCGTGGCAGCAATGCAAGATCTACCCAAAGTACAACCTTACTTTGCCACAGCAAATTTTTATCCAGAACTGAACAATAAATCTGGTAAAGCAAAAGCCAACAACGCCGACTCACGTAATTTACAAACGATTATATACTCTGAAGATGAAATGCTGAATCTTGCAGGACATGCAAGTATTTTCCGTTGGTTTCAAAATGATAATGAAAAAGATGATGCGCCTGTTCTCAATATACATGCACGAATTTATAAGCTAGATCATTCTCTTAAAGTTGAAAAAGGCAACATGCGGCCAATAGCAAAGACAAAACTCGAAATCTATCTAACAGATTCTGAAAAAAATCGAATATACGAAAGCTTTTTTACTGCTGATGCTGAAGGCAAACTTATAAAGCGATTTCGCAATAAACGTGAAACCCAGGATATGTATGGCTACACAATTTATAAAGCCTTAACACTTGCATTTGAGTCAGCTTTTGCTGATATCACAGACACTTTGAATCTTAGGCCTACGAATTTTGATGTGGATAATATTGAGTTGGAAAATATTGATGTGACAGAAAGTACTTCCGAAAACGATAAAGATTCAGAAGATGTTAAGAGCTTAGAAGATGCGGTTATTGAAGATACAAAAACATAAGCTTATTTTATTGCTTCAAACGATTACCAAATAAGACTTCTCAAATTAGCCCAAATTTACATGCCGACTCACGTTACGTCGTCGATCACCACCTAATCTGCGATTTTTTAGATTACTATACATAGTGTGTATTCCACTTACACTGAAGGGATCTCGTCGCTGTGCATGTCGTCGGTCGTCGTGGTGTCGAAAACGACATTCACATCGCTGATTACATTTAGCCAAGGGAATCGAGGGGGCATCTGCAGGCAAGAACCGCTTACCGTGAAGCTTCATCGCTGCATCACAAGCGTCATACGGTATAATCAACTCAACACAATGATAGCGGCTGACTTTAGGCTTAGGTGCTACACCAGACTTTGTTTTCACTTTATTAGAACGCGATGACCAAATCGCCATAACCCAACTCCAGAACTAAATTATTTAATTATTTATTTAAAGTATCAGTAACCGCGTTTGGTCCTGACAATCTTTAAAAACAATTGTAATTAAAAATTATTGATAAATCGAGCATATTTTATTTATACCCAGAATCAATATAGTTAAAATATATTACGAGATAGCTAAATAATTGCTATTGACTCAAATCAAAATTAAACTTTATTTTAAATTTCAGATCAAAAATTGCTATTCGCTTGTAGGACAATATAAGTTCCCTTCAATAAATGGATACTTATTTTCAGAATAGTCTTTGCCGCGTAGCTCTTGCTTGTTAATTTCATATTCGTAATCACGCGAGTTACATAATTTCTCTGCTTTTGCGAGCCACTTTTCAGTAGCAGCTTCTAAAGTCATCGTTAACTCACCATGGTATGCCAAATAATGCTTACCGGGCTTGATTTCGGTGTGACTATATTTAGCCTGCACTTCCTCGTGTCTCTTAGGCAGACTAAGGCACGCACTACAAACACAAACAGCAAGACTGCCTATGCATATCAGCCAATAATAGGTGCGAAAATTCAATTTAAATAGTGAGTTATTAAATAAAGCTGAATGTAATTATCTATGTTTGATGATTAACTGGAGTTAAGGCGCAAATGAGAGCCTTCACTGCGCCTAACACCAGATTTGAGCATGCAATTAAAATTTTGCAATAATTGCAATCGCTAAAATGATGCATGGAATTGCCATCGCGGCAACCACAAGCATTGTCTTGACAAATTCATCCATATTCACACTCCTTATATAATATCCTCGATCGCCCCAAACAGCTGTCCGGCTGCAGGGTATTATCTCTAAACCTATGAAAACCTACAAGAAAATCAACAACCTTTATTGTATTTTTATGCACTATTTTCAACCATGTGGCTGCGCTTGCTTGACTAAGCTGAGATAAGCCCTCTTATTTCGACCACAGCCTTTGCCAGTGCGCAGACCAAGGCTGCCAAGAAAACAAGCAAATTTAGCATCCTCAATGCCAAAATAGTGCTGCTGCTTTACCAGAGGGATAATCGGGCTCAAGCAGGTGAATTTCATGCCCTTTATAAATAGAGGCCAATTAATTCGTGTCTATAGTCTATACACTCGGGTTTTGCACAGAAAAAATCTGGCTCAAGCCAACCCCTGTCAGAATTATATTTACCTGACTTTATTCATAATAACCCCAAAATATTGTCAAACTTGTTGAATCAATATCTGCCTTTAATACTTTGTCATAATCGTTGTCATCTGGCATGGTGATATCAATTGCTAGCAAGCGTTCATGTATTGGTACCACATCTTCTGCAAACAATCGATTGGTCAATGTTAACAAAACACTAATCATTAAAATTAATCTCTTTTTGTTATTCTAATCCCCCCGTAAACGTTTTTAATGCCAAAACGTAGAAGAAATAGAAGAAAAGCTAGTTTGTGGGCTAAACCAATCATTCTGGCTCGCAATAGCATATTCTTCTGCATAATTCTAAGTGTATTAGTGACACTATTGCTGCGTTGGTCTAATCCTCCTTATACGAGCTTCATGTTGATTAAAAAAGTATCAACGCACCAAACCGTATTAAAAACACATTGGGTAAATATCAAAGAGATATCTCCAAATCTTTTGATAGCGGTAGTAGCTGCAGAAGATCAAAAATTCCCTAATCATTTTGGTTTTGATTTTAAAGCCATACAATCTGCATTAGAGAAAAATCGAGAAACAAATACCTTGCGAGGTGCTAGCACCATTACCCAACAAGTTGCAAAAAATGTTTTCCTATGGCCTAAAAAGAGCCTATTTCGAAAAGGTTTAGAAGCTTATTTTGCATTATTAATCGAAGCGTTATGGCCAAAATGGCGCATTCTGGAAGTATATCTAAATGTTGCTGAATTTGGCCCCAACTTATTCGGTGTAGCAAATGCTGCTCAGGTACATTTCGGAAAATCTACGGCTCATCTTACTCAACACGAAGCCGCTTTACTTGCTGCGGTATTACCCAACCCACACAAGTTACATGCATCCAAACCGTCAAACTATGTTGCGCAACGCGCTGCTGAAATATCCGAACAAGTCATTTTGCTTGGTGGAAGTCACTATTTGTCTAGTATTTGGGACTAATTTGAGAATTTTTATCTTATAGAACGCGTATAATTACAACCTAATCAAACAGAATTTATAGCATGAGCAAAGCACAACGCCGCGAACCATACCTATCAACAGATGCTGAATCTCATTTGAATGATTTTCTCTCAAGTTTGCGTTTGTGGACACAAAAAATTCGTGCCGGCGAACTAACTGCACGCATACCTGAGCCCTCACAACCTGAAATATTTGAACTTAGCCAGGACATCAACTTTGTTGCTGAAATGTTGGAGTCTTTATCCAGAGATGCCGAAATTCAATTGCAACACCACACTGAACATATGGCGAGAAAGAATAAATCTCTTGCAACATTATATGATGTTGTAACCAGCATAAATTTGTCACGTGATTTACATGATTTACTTATGCGTTTTTTACATACCATGACTGAACTTGTAGATGCGCGAGCTGCAGCCGTTTATCTTGAGACCAAAACTAATGAGTGTTCACTGATTTCTGAAATCGGACTTGATGCATCATTTCAAGAAAGACACCCCTATTTACCAGAACATATGGCTAATTCTAGTAGCCAACGAACTATTCCTGTAGACGTCATACCATGTCCAAATGACATAAATAAAAGATTTTTTAATAATGAGAAGCTATCGATCCTCATTGTGCCATTGCAATATCGTGGCAAAGTTTTGGGTATCTATAATCTTTATATTGATGAAAATAAATTTAAAGATGATGGTGAGTACAAAGAACTATTTACCAGCATGGGGCGACATCTCGGAATCGCTGTTGAAAAAGCGCGTTTAGATGAAGAAGCCAATGCGTTATCAATTATGCGCGAAAGAACCAATATTGCTAATGAACTACATGACTCACTTGCTCAAACATTGGCAAGTATTAAATATCAAGTACGAGTGTTGGATGAGACCATACACCAAGGAGATGAGTCAGCTACTTGGCAAGAATTAGAACGTATTGAATCAACAATTGATGAGGCACACACGGAATTACGTGAACTCATTGCACATTTTCGTTTACCTATTGGTGAACGTAATTTAACGGTATCTGCAGAACAAATAGTAGAACGATTTAAACAAGATTGTGATGACATGCAGGTATATCTACAAAAAGAATGGCCAGATACTACACTACCTCCGCAAATTGAATTACAAGTTTTACGTATTATTCAAGAAGCCCTCACCAATGCGCGTAAACATAGTGAGGCCAGTACTGTACGCGTTTTAATGCGCGGTGATGGCAATGGTCATTACACGATATTAGTTGAAGATGATGGTATCGGCATTTCAGAACGTCAAAAGCAAAATACTTCTGGCGAGCATGTTGGACTCAGTGTCATGCAAGATCGAGCTAGTCGTATTGGTGGTACACTATCTATCGAAGGAGAATCTGGTGAGGGAGTACAAGTGCGCTTAGAGTTTGATTATTTACCTGATGCCCTTCAAGATACTCAACATGGAATGGTATAAACCAAATTAGAAAATGATACCTGAGATGAAATTACGCATTGTGATCATCGATGACCACACTCTCTTTCGTGAGGGACTACAAAGCTTGCTAAGCCGGCACGGTATTGAGGTTGTCGCCTCTGTAGGAGATGGTCGTGAAGGGATCAAGCTTGCGCAGGAATTGAAACCCAACATCGTATTATTGGACATGCGCATGCCGGGTATAACCGGCCTGGAAGTGTTAAAGCAATTTCAGCAACTAAAATTTGAATCTCCAATAGTTATGCTTACTACAAGTGGGGATGAACGCGATTTGGTAGAAGCCTTGCGCAATGGCGCCAAAGGCTACTTATTAAAAGACATGGAGCCGGACGATGTCGTCGCTGCCTTGCGTGAAATTATTAAAGGTGAAACGGTTGTTGCACCAAATCTAACTCAAATTTTAGCCAAAGTTGTTAAAGGGGAAAGCCCCCTTGAGCCAGAACCCAGTCCATTAGATAGCTTAACGCCACGAGAACGAGAAATTTTAAGTTTATTAGCCGAAGGCCAAAGCAATAAAGTCATTGCCAGAAACCTCGGCATTTCAGATGGAACCGTAAAACTGCATGTTAAAGCTATTTTAAGAAAGCTTAATATCCATTCACGCGTAGAAGCTGCTGTCATTGCCGTTGAGCAAGGACTTAGAGCAAATAAAACCTACATTAATCGCTAACTTCTCGATCGCCGTGGAAATCTCAGTCGTACATAAAATTTATTGCGCCTAAGATATTTTAGAATCTAAAATTAAACCGGTGTGACAAGACTCAAAAAAAATAACTAATTAGCCTGCTTATCTTTATCGATAATCATAAACCCATCGCCTAGATGACCTTTCTTAACTAATATGACACCTTATATAAAATACAATTTAAATCCTTAAGCTTCTTTTGTACCTATTGAATTTGTTCTTTAAGATCTCTTACCTCAGCTATAAGGAATGTCACTTGTTGTTTCAGCTCTTGTTGGTTTGCCGTATATAAAATACTTTATACTGATCTTAATTGTAACTGTATCGCAATGAAATACTTAATACCAATTGTGCTACTTATTATGTTGTCCTTAATCTGGTTTGGATTTTATACTGCAGACGTATTTAGTTAATAACATAGAAAATAACGATGAGGCCCTGGCAAAGAAATAGAATGGCGTTGGTGCTGGTTGTTTTTTTAGCGGTGATAATAATTAATATTCCTGCTTTAAATACAATGCAAGCAATATCATTGATCACATTACTCGCTGTTTTGTTTGCTGGTTATGTATTGTTTTGGAATTCTTATAAAAATAAGTAGGGATGTAGACATGTTAAAGCCAAGATTCACATTTTTTGATTAACTCAACTTAATTAGCAGCATGTAATCTAAGGTGTGCATTTTCGAGTTGATTTACTTATGCGCCACATAATCCAGCATATCTTCAAAGAAAAAGATTGTTAATTACCATCAATAAAATGTTGTTTTAGTCTTTGATTGCTGGTGGCTCTTTTTTAAAATTCGACAAGGTCTGTGCTTTTGTAACAGATTTGCTTAATATCGTTATTTATTTACATTAGAAATCAAATTATTTCTATGAAATAGAGAGTTTTTGCCATGCTTATTTGTCGTGTAAGTAGATATGATTAAGCGATAATTATAAATCAACATGCAGCACAACCACTTATCCCAAGGAGAAAACAATGACCATGAAACATTTCAAAAACGCACAAAAAATGGATATCAGCTCTTTAAACATGGATGGAATCAATGCATTTTTACAAGATGTAGCATCATCTAATGATCCTGATTCGCCGATTAGTTTTGGCTTTTTTAGAATGGAAGCAGGAAATCCACTTGAATACACCTATGGTTACGATGAGTGCAAAATCATTGTTGAGGGTGAAATGACAATTGAAGAAGTGGGAGGAGAAACTGTGAATGTTTCACCTGGAGACGTACTATTTTTCCCAAAAGGTACAAAAACTGTATTTTCTTCTAAGTCCTCTGGCCTTGGTTTTTACTGCGGACAGCGCAAACAAGGCGAACTATAAATTGGATAAGTAACGCTGCACGCTTGTTGGTCGTGTTATACAATTGAGAAATAATTTTCACCAACACACTACATAAACCTTTTACTCAAGGAGAATTCTATATCGGTGAAACATTTCAAAAGTACGCATTAAGCAATTGTTCTTTGCGACCTTTTTTAAACAACGATCTCAATTATAAAACTTAAAAAAAAGAGGCAGCTCATGACAAAAATTAATTTACTTCATTTTACAGCTACTGTGTCTGTATTTTTTTATTCTTACCAATTCTTCAGCGAATGATAAAAATAGTCTAATGAAGTATTATCAAAACGGACAAGCTACAGAATTACCATCAATGGATATTGATGGCGTAAACGCATTTATTAAGAATATCGTGTTTACGAATGATCCTGATTCACCAATTGTGTGCGGTATTTTTAGAATGGAAAAAGGTGCCCCGCTTTAATACACCTATACTTATGATGATGTCAAAATTATTTTGGAAGGTGAAATGACTATCTCTGAAGAAGGTGGGGCAACTATTGAAGCCAAGCCTGGCGATATCTTTTTATATGAAGAAGGTGCAAAAATTACGTTTGCTAGCAATTCCTCTGGCTTAGGGTTCTATTGTGGACAGCGCGCAGCAGACGAGCTGTAAATAAATTTTTACACTTAGTCATGTTGTCATTTCATTCATTACAAGCAAAAATGAATCTTATAAAACTTAATAATTAAAATTAGGAGGAGAAAAATATGGTAAAGCTAAATTATATCTTTACAGCATGCACCGTATTACTAATCTTTAACATATCTGTTCTGTTTGCAGATGATAAAACCGTGCTTCCAATTGAAGGTGATCTAACGGATTTAACTGGAGAAGATCCATATTACTACACACGTGATCAGATCATAGATGAAGATAACGCACAAAAAGAGGTAGTCGGTACCGGTCGCGTCAAAACCACACACTCAAAAATTCCGCATTTGCCCGTTTATTCGGGCTATATGAATACCAATTACACCTATCGATTTGTAAATGTTGTTGAACAGACATTTACCATGATCGGTGAAGGCAAACATGGCCTATGGCGTGTACAAGATAATGGTACTGTTAGAGAATATCGCAGAACAGGTGCTAAAGGTTTACCCGAAGGTGCGGATCTAGTTGCCAAAGAAAATCTTACGACGATCGTAAATCAATATAGCAGCTACATGCCAGAAGAAAGCTGGGATGGATACAAACACCCACATCAAAGAATTGCAGAAGATGGTAATTTGAACTTTATTGATTTGCCGATCAACCATCCCAAATACAAAGGTAAATACAATAACCATGTCGCCATCGACCTACCACATTTTTACTGCACCATGTCGGCAAACCGATATCCTTATGCTAAAAAAGCGATTGATTATGCATTTAATCAAGCGGGCGCGGGTAAGGTAGGTCCATTGGGTAAGCGTGCCGGCCTGGATGTAAACGAGCTCTACACAAAAGTATTACGTATCGATTTATTTCCGGATGCACGTGCTTGGATCAATGCAGGCGGTGAAGATGAATCATCTGTTAATTGGCAAGCCGTAGATGTAAGTAAAACCAATGCGGAATTTTATTTGATTGAGCGACCCTTTTTCAATGAACCCTATCTGTTTATTACTGCTGTCTTTGATAATCCAGACAACCAAGACTTTCAGTATGTACGTCCTGATGGTGCATATTTTGATTCATTAGAAGAACAAGCTAAACAAGTAAAAACGAAAGTCACCCATCAACCCAGGTTTCATCTCGAAAATGGAAAAATGGCTGCAGCAAAAGGCTTACCCATTTATGGTGTACATCATCCCAATCGCGCTGCATTTGGTGGTGGCGGCGCATGCCCGCTTAAAGGTGGAGACTGGAGCAATTACCCAAAAACGACAGGTGCAGCAGGTTGGCCAACTAATTATGAGGAAATTACACCACTATGTGATGGCGTGTTAGTCGATATTAAGTTTTTTGCTAACTTAAGTGGCAATAGTTGGAATGATCCAAATGCGTATTTAGCCAATGCAGGGCATGGCAAAGAAGAAGTTGTATATAAAGTAGAAACCGGAGAGTACGGCGTATTTACCGATCCATATAACGTTAATCGCGGTGCCAAAAATCCAGATGCCGAGGATTTGACTGGAGAAGTAAAGCTAAAATATCCAACCGTACAAAAGCCTGTAACACCTATACATTAATTGCGCAGCTCTTATTTTTAATTGCTAGCCTCGGCTAACGCTTAGCCGAGGCTTTTTTTTCGATGTGATTCATTGCTACCTTATGATTAATTACATAGATTAGTCATCATGTTTCAACTGTTAAGAATCACAACAGGATTCAAACCTAATATTTTGATCTATAGCTTTTACATCATTCGTACAGTACCAAAGTTACTTATTTGTACTATCGGTCTTACGTTTGTCTTTCATGGGTCGCAATCAAAAGCAGAAACCGAGCTCGACCCTCCAGAAATACTTTTGGGAGAACGCCTGTTTCTAGAAACCAGGTTTGCGCAGTACTTCAAAGCGTATCTTGATCAAGGTGGAGAAGTTAATCGTACAATTACTAAGGGTGATCCAGTTTTAAATAAAACAGTGCGATTTTTTGGGCTTCCTCCTTACCAAATCCCATTTGCCGATGGACCCTTTATAGGGCAAACCTACAACTGCCGTACTTGTCATCTAGTGGATGAACATGTTGAGCAGCGAGAACTTGGAATGCGTTCTTATTCTGATTTTGCATCGCGCAGCCCTTTGCCTACACGTGATGACGGTCAAGTCACTACAGTACGAAATGCGCCTGCATTAGTCGATGCATCTTTATTAAGAGAAAATTTTATATTGCATTTAGATGGTGAGTTTTATTCCTTACCGCAATTAGTCCGCGGCACTTTAACGAATAGAAACTTTGGTTGGTTACCGGGTGAAAAATCGGTTGCCATTGAACATATATGCAAAGTAGTACATGAAGATGATGGCACAAATGAGCTAGCGGTTGAGTTTGGTGGTCTTTCTTATACTGAAACCTTTGCTGGAATCACCAATGACAGCAAACAGGTTGCGAATGAATATTTACTTCCCAAGTCGTTACGAATCGAAATTCAGAAAACCTCCTGCTATAAAGTTTTTGAAGCTGTTGCGAACTTGATTGCTATCTATACCGAAGATCTTGTGTTTGCAGAGGACGATGAGGCAAGTTCTCCATACAATTTATTTTTGAAAGTAAATAATCTACCAAAAAAGCCTGAGAGTAATGAAACAAATATGGCCTATAGCAAAAGATTAATGCGACTCATTAATAACTTGAAGAAACAAGGCAAGCTTCAATTTATTAATAAAAACCCAAATACGAAAGATGGTGGATTTAGATTTCATGATCAACCCTATCAGTTTGGCGCTCAGCAGCTTGCCGGAATGGAATTATTCTTTAACCAAGATGAAAAAAATGTAATTTCTACAGGGAATTGCATTGCATGTCATCCAGCACCGCATTTTACTGATTTTAGTCTACACAATACTGGAATCACTCAGGTCGAATATGATGCCATTCATGGCAACGGCGCATTTAATCAATTAGATATTCCTAATTTAGCGAAGCGAAATAAACAGCTCGATCATTACCTACCCGCTACACATCAACATCCAAATCGCAAAGGTATATTTCGTGCTATCCCCTCGAAAACCAAACCTTTGGCAACAGATTTAGGAACATGGAATATTTTTTATAATGACGATTACCTCAAATCTCAACAACGCATTAAAAATCTCATTTGCAACACTGGCAAAACTACGTGCCAATCTGAAGATCATGCCTTAGAACGCAGTATTGCAACTTTTAAAACACCTGGACTACGAAACTTAGGTCATTCCGCACCTTATATGCATAACGGACAAATTAGTGACCTACACGCAACGCTTAGCTTTTATATTGGTGCTGCAGCAAACACGCGCCAAGGGTTGATCAGAAATGGAGATCAAGAAATTGGCAAGATTCACATTAAACCAAAAGATATCCATCCATTAGTACTGTTTTTAGTATCTCTGTATGAAGACTACAATTAATTAAACTATATAAAACTAAAGCTTTAAAATTCCTGCGCCAATAAATGAATATATTTGTATTAGATAGAAATATAAGAAAATGTGCGCAATACCATTGTGATCAACATGTTTCTAAAATGATATTAGAAAGTATACAAATGTTGTGTACATGTTTAAATAAAAAAGGGGTCTCTACGCCCTACAAATCTACACATTTAAAACACCCCTGCGTATTGTGGTTAGATGAAAGCCATAGCAATTTTCTTTGGCTAAAAGAGTTAGCATTAGAGTTAAATCGAGAATTTATTTATCGCTATGATCGAAATAAAGATCACGCGTCAATAAAAGTATTAGACGAAATTGAATCTAATCAATATAAAGATAATGGCTTGACTGAATTTGCTCAAGCCATGCCTGATCAATACAAGTTTAAAAATAATGCCGTAAGAGCATATCGTGCTTTCTACAGAGGTGAAAAATCAAAATTTGCAAAATGGACCAAAAGGCCAATCCCTTATTGGATGAAGCGCTAATAATTTGACAGCCAAATAAAAAACCCCGCCAAAAAGGCGGGGCCAATTCGTAGTCAAGGATGGAGGCGGAACTACGAATTAAAACATGGCCAGCAAGAGCGCAAACATGGCAGACATGCCCACTACAAATAATAAAAAGTCTGGCACAAGTATGTTAAATACAAACTCATTCTCTACATTACTCATCGTTTATTTCCTCTAGTTAGTTAAAAGTTATGGGTCAAAATATGTCGTTCAGTGAGAGGCCAAACGACATGCCTTAGATGGGGCCAACCACGTCAAGTTCAACAAAAAAACATGAATTTTTTATTACAAAAACAAATTTTTTTAAATGCCAACCTAAGAAGAGTGCCCTTATTACTAATTTCTAATTTAGCAAATGCTATGCCAATTTTGGTACTCATAAAATTCAAGCACTTACTTAAATTTTAATTAATTTAATGACACTATTTGCACAACTTATGTGCGTGTCTGTCCCATAAATAAGCAAGCGCGCGATTAAACACAACTTGCTCAAAGATAACAAGTGGAAAATTAAATGAATTAAGTTTAGTTAGTGTGAAAAAAACTTTGCGAATTTTTTACAAATGACACTCGTAGTGTTTTTGACGATAAGTGGTTCACAATTAGACATAATGTTTGTGATGTTTGCGCCGTGTGCCCGCTCGTTGCACGATTACACCACGAATATCGTTGATACCTGAAATTTCTTTTTCTTCATAACCTTCGTTAAGCGCCCTTAACATATAGCGATCATCTTCGATGATGAGTTGACGAAAAATATATTCACCATCAAGCATCGCTAGCACATAACAACCACTCTCCACCGCTGCGGCCGAGTCTATGATAATGATATTCCCATCTTTAAACTCAGGCTCCATGCTGTCGCCCATTACACGCAATGCAAACGGCTCTGAATTAGCGCAACCACCATGGTCCGCTAAATCTGCATGAATCGGAATGTCTTTAGGTTTATTCATAACCACTATTTTACTTGGCACAGGAATCTTAATCTAATCCTCATTAAGCAACTAAAGTTGCAGGTTCTTCGGCATCGCGCTCTTCCTGTTGTAGAGCCCACATGTTGGCGTAAATGCCTTGCTGTTCGAGCAGTGCACGATGGCTGCCGGATTCCACCACTTGGCCTTGATCTAAAACATAAATCGTGTCGGCATCAACCACCGTGGATAAGCGATGTGCAATCACCAAAGTGGTGACACCTTGCGTAACTTCTTGCATGGAATTCAAAATGACGTTTTCAGATTGTGAATCTAAACTTGAAGTCGCCTCATCAAAAATAATGATGCGTGGGTTTTTTAGTACTGCACGTGCAATTGCAATACGTTGTTTTTCTCCGCCCGATAACTTCAAGCCCCGTTCGCCAACAATCGTTGCATATTTTTTAGGTAGTTGATCGATAAAATCGTGAATATTTGCAAGCTTAGCGGCTTGCACCACTTCTTCTTTACTGGCGCCGGGCTTGGCATAGTGAATATTAAAATAAATACTTTCATTAAATAGCACGGTGTCTTGCGGCACGACCGCAATGGCTTGATGCAAACTTTGTTGCGTACATTCACGCACATCTTGTCCATCAATACGCACCGCACCGGTGGTGACATCATAAAAACGAAACAGCAAACGCGCTAATGTGGATTTACCCGCACCGGATGGCCCCACTACTGCAACCTTGTGGCCGGATGGAATATTTATCGACACATCATGCAATATTTGACGATCTTTATTATAAAAAAACGTAACATGGTCAAACTCAATTTGTGCTGCGTGCACATTAAGTTGTGTTGCGTTTTCAGCATCTTTAATTTCTGTGTCTTTATTAAGCAATTGCACTAACATATCCATATCAGCAAGCGAATAGGTAATTTGCCTATACACGATACCCAGAGTGTTCAGCGGCACAAATAATTGCAACATCAATGCGTTCACCAATACTAAATCCCCTAATGTCATGGTCCCTGTGGCAACACCTGTAGCTGCAAAAATCATAATTAAGGTCACGCCCACTGCGATAATCAATGCTTGACCAAAGTTCAGCATTGACATAGTGGTAATACTTTTTACCGCAGCGTTTTCCCATTGCGACAGCGTATTTCCATAACGCTCTAATTCATAACGCTCATTATTAAAATACTTCACGGTTTCGTAATTCAGTAGGCTATCTACGGCAATGGAATTGGCTTGAGAATCCAAGCGGTTCATTTCATGACGATATTTCATGCGCCAATTGGTTACTGACAAGGTAAATACAATATATAAAACGATCGTAATTAACGTCACGAAGGAAAATTTTAGCGCATAAGCACCCAGCAAGATGGCCGCCACCAAACCCAACTCAACTATCGTGGGCAAAATAATAAATACCATATAATTAATAATTGAAGACAAGCTTTGTGTGCCGCGTTCAAGATCACGCGTAATCGAACCCGTCTGTCGTTCTATATGAAAACGCAGCGGTAATTGATGCAGATGTTCTAATACGCGTGTAGAAAGTTTTTGAATGGCGCGATAGCGCACGCGCGCAAACAATACATCACGCAATTCATTAAACAATGCCGTCGTCAGTCGTAACGCGCCATATGCCAGTAACAATCCAAGTGGCAACACTACTAAACTTGCTTCAATGTCTAATGAATCGACAATCCCTTTTAACACCAACGGTACTGCCACGGTGGCTACTTTGGCAATGATTAAACAACTTAATGCAATCAGCACACGCCAACGATAGGCCCACACATAGGGAAACATCTGCAACAAATTTTTAAAATCGGTGCGTTGTTTATGTGGCTCTTCGGTTCGTGCGTGAAATTGCATGTTGGTATTTTTTTAGTATCTCAGTTCTTGGTTCGCGTATGTAATTGCATAATTGGAAAAATTTAAACGGTAGTTTTCAAGCCGATGATTGTAAAAAACAGAAAAAACTTAAAGTATTTCTATAAAACTTTTTTATTAAATAGATTGAAAGATTTTAAGGCAGAAAATACAAAAAATAGTTGCAATTTTGTAACCCCACGAATGATCAGGGATTTTTAATCTTACTGTAATATTAGAACTCACTTATCCACAGATTATTCCATGTATTACACACAACATATTGTGCTTGACGGGTTCTAAGCCCCAATTTATAGTAATCGGGCTCCACAGCTGCCACCGAGGCAGATCCCGAAGGGAAATAAAAATACACTCAGGGACGTGTGGAAAATGGGATATAAATCAACAACTTATAATGATTCGCTGAGAGACCAGATGCAGCCAGAACTAGCCACTATTGCCGACGTAAAAACGCCAAGTCAACCACAGGAACAAACTGAACAATCTAGCCTAGAAATTGCTGCAACCGCACCCGGCCAATACCGTGTAATTCGCCGAAATGGCAAGGTCACCAGCTTTGCTCGCGACAAAATTAAAGTTGCGGTCACCAAGGCCTTTCTTGCCGTAGAAGGAGGCAACGCCGCCGCCTCTTCACGCATTCATGAAATGGTCGAAAAAATTACCGAGAAAGTATTTTATGCACTTTCTCGCAGTCGCCCTCAAGGTGGCACTTTTCATATAGAAGACATTCAAGATCAAGTCGAGCTGGCCTTGATGCGTTATGGCCAACATAAAATTGCCCGTGCATATGTATTGTATCGCGAACAACGCACACAAGAACGCGCGCAACTTGCCAAAGCAAGCACACAAGAAGAAGAAACTAAAAATTTCACTCAAACCATCCATGTGCTGGACACAGAAGGCAATCAAAAGCTATTAGATATTGAGCGTATCACACGCATGGTGACGGAAGCCTGTGCCAATACGGAAAGCGTGCAAGCACAACCCATCATTGATGAAGCTCTGCGTAATTTATACGACGGCATTCCAGAAAATGAAGTCGGCACGGCACTAACAATGAGTGCACGCACCTTGATTGAACAAGAACCCAATTACACCTATGTTGCAGCGCGCTTATTACTGGATAGCTTACGACGTGAAGCCCTTAGTTTTGTTCACGGAATATCTGCCGAAGCCACCTTTAAAGAAATGTCACATCAATATGCAGACTACTTTGAACACTACATTCGTAAAGCCGCTGAGCTAGAACTGTTGGATTCAAAGCTAGCCACCGAATATGACTTAAAGAAACTCGGTGAAGCACTAAAGCCAGAACGGGATCATCAGTTCACCTATCTCGGCATGCAAACCTTATACGACCGTTACTTTATTCAAACAGAGGGCACACGATTTGAGTTACCTCAGGCCTTCTTTATGCGTGTTGCCATGGGTTTGGCCACCAATGAAGTAGAACGCGAAGCCCGCACCATCGAGTTTTACAATTTGCTGTCGTCTTTTGACTTTATGAGTTCAACACCTACTCTGTTTAACTCCGGCACTCTGCGCCCACAATTATCTTCTTGTTACTTGACGAGTGTGCCGGATGACTTACATGGTATTTTTGAAGCCATTCAAGACGATGCCATGTTATCTAAGTTTGCCGGTGGCTTAGGCAACGATTGGTCACGCGTGCGTGCCATGGGCTCACACATTAAAGGTACCAATGGGAAATCACAAGGCGTCGTTCCGTTTTTAAAAGTTGCCAATGACACTGCAGTAGCTGTTAATCAAGGCGGCAAACGCAAGGGTGCCATGTGCGCCTATTTAGAAACCTGGCACTTAGATATTGAAGAATTTTTAGAGCTACGCAAAAACACCGGCGATGATCGCCGCCGCACCCATGACATGAACACCGCTAACTGGGTGCCGGACTTATTCATGCAGCGTGTGATTGAAAATCAAGAATGGACCCTGTTCTCACCCCACGAAACCACAGATTTGCATGAGTTGAGTGGTGTTGAATTTGAAGCGCGTTACAAGGAATACGAACAAAAAGCTAAACGCGGTGAAATTAAAAACTTTAAAAAAGTAAACGCGGTCGATTTATGGCGCAAGATGCTCGGCATGTTGTATGAAACCGGACATCCATGGATTACCTTTAAAGATCCTTGCAACTTGCGTTCTCCGCAACAACACATTGGTGTGGTGCACTCGTCCAATCTGTGTACCGAAATTACACTCAATACCTCAAATGATGAAATCGCCGTGTGCAATTTAGGTTCGGTAAACCTCGCTGCGCACATCGATGAAAATGGTTTAAATCTTAACAAGCTGCAACAAACTATATCCACCGCCATGCGCATGTTGGATAACGTGATTGAATACAACTACTACAGCGTATCCAAGGCACGTCGTTCTAACTTACGCCATCGTCCAGTGGGTTTAGGCATGATGGGTTTTCAAGATGCTCTATATAAACAGCACATTGCATACAGCAGCAAAGACGCCGTAGAGTTTGCCGATCGTTCTATGGAAGCAGTGAGCTACTACGCCATTAAGGCCTCTACCGACTTAGCCGAGGAACGTGGTACCTATGCCTCATGCAAAGGCTCACTTTGGCATCAAGGCATTTTACCCATCGACTCCATTGAAATTTTAGAGAAAGCTCGTGGCAGTTATTTAAAACAAGACCGTTCGGCCACCATGGACTGGGACAGCTTGCGCCAACGCGTACGACAAGTAGGTATACGTAACTCCAACACCATGGCGATAGCACCCACGGCGACTATTTCCAATATTTGTGGCGTCACTCAAAGTATTGAACCCACCTATCAAAACTTATATGTGAAATCGAATTTGTCCGGTGAATTTACCGTCAGCAATCCATATTTAATTGCAGATTTGAAAAAACGTGATCTCTGGGATGAAGTTATGGCCAATGACCTCAAGTATTTTGATGGCAGTGTGCAATCCATCGATCGCATTCCAGATGAGTTAAAAGATATTTATGCCACTGCGTTTGAAGTGGATCCACGTTGGTTAGTCGAAGCCGCTTCGCGTCGACAAAAGTGGATTGATCAAGCGCAGTCACTCAATCTCTATATGTCAGAGCCCTCTGGCAAAAAGCTGGATAACTTATACAAGCTTGCGTGGGTACGTGGTTTAAAAACTACCTATTACTTACGCTCCATGGGCGCGACGCATGTAGAAAAAAGTACTGTCCAAGGTCGAAAAAACAAACTCAATGCCGTGCAAAGCAACGGTAATGGTAACAGTGCACCCAAAGCCTGTTCGATTTTGGATCCAGATTGTGAAGCCTGCCAGTAGGCTCAAAAACCTATTGGCTAATTAGATAGAGGAGAAAGGGCCATGCAAAATTGGGAAGATCCAATTGCCGATGCACGTAAAAGTATGACGAGTGCCACCGCTCCCGCCATATTTACCGAACAGGCAATTGTAGAAAATGACAGCGGAGGGTTTGAAGAAATTCCGGCTGACGCCAACGACGCTCTCATCGTTGATCGTGCCGAAATGGATAAAAAGCTGGAAGAAGAACGCCATCAAGGTGTTACCGGGTTAGAAAGCATCGAAATGGGTGCCAGCCGCATTCAAGTGGA
>JBFGJY010000018.1:0-39793 GCA_041576975.1 Gammaproteobacteria bacterium
AAATGTAGTGGTGCCAACTCAATTTGGTTTGTATCTATTGCCCATTTAATCCTTCCAAAGACGTCTTTGGGAGCTATATTTGCGTCAATAAATACCGGATCAAAGTAGAGCTCACCACTAAAAAACGTTGTTGAAAAATTATTATCCCAAATTCGATTCGTATGATTAGATTCAAAGGTAATTTTTGCCGTTACACCCTCCCCAACAAATGTGCTTTCTTCATTTGTGAACGTGAGATCTGTGATTACTGCTTCACCATTAATAGCTTGAATAGTGGTGTTATTCCCAATAAGTGTCAATTCGCTTTTTATATTGCCAGCCAATGATAACTGAGGTAAATCTGGAAGGACTTTTTGTAATTTGGAAAGTGATAAGTTATTGCTATTTACGTTAGCCCTCCACTTTCCTTGTTGCATCTCAACATTAAATGATGCATATCCTTCTGCCAGTAGAATACTGTGTACTTGTAAGGATAGATTCCCATTCTTTTTTCTATTGAAATTTATAGGTGCTGAGTTTGCGCGCGCTAAAAAATCCTCAAATGATAAATTGCCTTTAGTGCATGAAATTTCTTGTTCAGACAAAGTACCTTCTTGGCATACTAAAGCGATATTTTTTATATGTCTTTTGTTATCTGGTAATAACACAGACTTAATATGAATTTGATAACTTGATCTACTTTTCCATGTGTCAAATGTAACCGTAATTCCATCTAATACGACACCATATCCTTCGACTCTATCAATTGAAATTGATGATCGAATTTGTAATGTAGTCGCATGCAACCAAGTTGAAACAATCAGTAATAAGAATAATACATACCTAGGCAATAAAAGAACTAGGCATGAAAGTTTATATTGCACATACTGCACATTTAGGGTCTTTATTTATTTTTACTGTATGCCATTCCATATTTAATGCATCTATGAGCAATAATTTATTAGCTAGCGTTTCTCCAAAATTTACTAATAACTTAATAACTTCTGTTGCCTGAATACAGCCAACAAGCCCAGCTACAGATCCAAGAATGCCAGTTTGCGAGCAACGTTCTTCCAGCTCTTTTTGATTGGGATAAAGACATTGATAACAGGCGCTAGCATTTTGCATAGTGAATACCATAACTTGCCCCTCTAACCGAATAGCTGCACCGACTACCAAAGGTGTTTGTTCTTTTACACAGGCTGCATTAATAGCAAATCTAGACGTGAAATTATCAGTTGCATCGACAACTACATCGGCATTTCTAATTTCTTTTTCAAACTCTAACCCAGTTAAAATCGAATTAACAGTGCGCACCTTTGTTTGTGAATTTAAATCAGCAAGCGTTTGCTTAGCCGAAGCAACCTTATCTTGACCAATACTATCACTGCGATGGATAATTTGTCGTTGCAGATTTGAGAGATCAACCTGATCAGGATCAACTATAGTAATTTCTCCTACACCACTTGTTGTAAGATACATCGCAATTGGCGAACCTAAACCACCCGCACCAAATAGTAATACATGTGAAGCGAGAAGTTTCTGCTGGCCTACAATTTCAATTTGTGGCAGCATGATTTGACGACTATAACGCAGTAGCTCGTCATCACTTAGATTAAATTTTTTAGCCAGTTTATTCACTTACAAATACTAAAGCACATACTCGAATTCATTGGTTGTTACGTCTTTTTTCGCCTTCTGCAAATTCTTTTTTCTGCTCATCGGTAGCTTCTTTTTGGTATTTTGCCTTCCACTCTGCATATGGCATGCCATATACAATCTCTCTTGCTTGCTCATACTCAACTGAAATTCCTTTTTCTTTTGCGGCTGCGACATACCATTTAGACAAGCAATTTCGACAAAAATCCGCTAGATTCATCAAATCGATGTTTTGTACTTCGGTTTTATTTCGTAAATGATCGACTAGCCTTTTATATACAGCTGCTTCGATTTCTAATCGATCTTGATCTCTTATCTGATCACTCATTTTGTAATCCTCAATTTTATTTACATGGCAAACAAATAGATCATCCTGATTTATTGGTTGATGGCCAGATCAGTGCACGCTTACCTTGTCTCATACGGACTTGAGCCACGTTGGTGCATCCTTGTACCAATATACTCCCAATATAAATATTAGTCGGGTTGATAACTATATAAGTTATTATATTTATATTTTCTGGTATGTTTCAGAGTATTCATAGATTTATCAGGTGGCTAGCATTAAATACGAAAACGTTACAGGTATCATCCTTGCTGGCGGTAAAGCAAGGCGAATGGGTGGCCATGATAAAGGCTTGATTGAAATCAATGGTCAAGCGATGATCACCTATGTCATCAAAATCTTAGAACCTCAAGTAGCCAAGGTTTTGATTAATGCCAACCGCAATAAAAAAAAGTATGAGAAATTTGGCTACCCAGTATTTTCAGATCACCTAGCTGACTTTCAAGGACCGCTGGCAGGTTTTTCTGCGGCAATGGAAATAGTCACAACCGACTATATTTGCACCTGTCCATGTGATGGGCCATTGATACCCGATGACCTTGTAGCTCGATTGTACGCTGGAATTAGGAATCAAGCTGCTGAAATATGCGTCGCACACGATGGCAATCGCATACAACCTGTATATGCATTAATCAACTGTAACTTGAATACAAGCTTAAAAAAGTATTTAGCGAATGGAGGACGTAAAATTGATGACTGGTATGCTCAACACAAATTAGCACAAGTTGATTTCAGCGATAATAAAGACAGCTTTGTGAATGTAAATACACCTGAAGATCATAGTGCTTTATCTAAGCTGTTTTTGCATTAAGTAAAAATGAAAACGATTGAGTTCGTAAAGCCTATTATAGGTTTATGCGCATACAGTGGCTCTGGAAAAACGACGCTACTTGAAAAACTTATTCCAATTTTTAGTTCACATCATATTAATGTAGCGGTTATTAAGCACGCACATCACACATTTGAAATAGATCGTCCTGAAAAGGATAGTTATAAAATCAGAAAGGCCGGTGCACAGCAGATCTTGATTTCATCACAAAAGCGATGGGCTTTTATTCATGAAAATACTACTGATAATTCAGAACTGTCACTTCAAGATGCGCTGAAGCATATTACTGTTGAAAATATCGATTTTGTACTTGTTGAAGGATTCAAAACTGCCCCTATCTACAAGATTGAAATTCATCGACCTGCCTTAGACAAACCGCTTATCTCAGCCGATGACGAACATGTCATTGCGATAGCCACAGATGAGCCTAGTAAAGTAAAAACCACGCTACCGTTATTAGACCTCAATGACCCTGAGCAAATTGCTCAATTCATGGAGCAATTTATTGCCAAACAGTGTGCTTAAACGTCAAAATTTGTTTCACAACTGCAGAATATAAAAATGGTATAATTTTTTATAAAATAAAAAAGTTGGCATTGGCTGAGACAGCCATTAATCATAATAAAATTAAATAATAACAATAAGATACTTAATATACATAATCTGACTTATTACAATTAAGCATGATAATTTTTCCCATAATTAGTGGGAAAGTGTACCTTTCGGCTATCCGATAAATAAAATTTTAAATGAATAGTTTTTATACACATCCGGGAGAATCTTAAATGGCAGATCGAACCGTCACAGTGATTGATAACGCAACAGGGAAAAAGGTCGACCTACCCGTGCTTGATGGCACTAATGGGCCTAGTGTCATCGATATAGGGAAGTTATACAAAGAACTTGGTTACTTCACATTTGATCCAGGATTTGTATCTACTGGAAGCTGTGCCAGTAAAATTACATTTATCGATGGGGATCTCGGCCAATTACGCTATCGAGGTTATCCAATTGATCAGCTTGCAGAAAAGAGCACGTATTTAGAAGTTTGCTATCTTCTTTTATACGGCGAGCTACCTACCAAACAAGAATATGATGCATTTGATTCTAGGCAGAGAATGCATACTTTACTTGATGAAAAAATGCGCCGTTTCTATCTAGGGTTTCATAATGATTCACACCCAATGGCAATGATGGTAGCTACGGTTGGTGCATTATCCGCTTTTTATCATGAGCAAATTGATGTGCATGATGCAGAATCTCGTGATATTGCAGCCAAACGCCTAATTTCCAAAGTTCCTACGATGGCGGCCTGGGTGTACAAATATACAGTTGGCCAGCCTTTTATCTACCCAGATAATAATTTAGATTACGTAACTAATTTCTTGCACATGATGTTTGGCCTACCCACCATGGACTACACACCTAGCCCAACTTTCGTTCGCGCGATGGACATAATTTTAATTTTACATGCCGATCACGAACAAAATGCTTCAACTTCTACTGTGAGACTCGCCGGTAGTTCTGATGCCAATCCCTATGCTGCACTTTCTGCGGGCATTAGCTCACTTTGGGGCCCGGCACACGGTGGTGCGAATGAGGCAGTCATCAATATGTTAGAGGATATCGTTCAATCCGATAAAGATATCAATTATTATGTTGATCGCGCAAAAGACAAAAATTCTAACTTCCGCTTAATGGGGTTTGGCCATCGTGTATATAAAAACTATGATCCACGCGCGAAAATTATACGTGGAGTCTGTCATAAGCTACTTGATGAGCTAGGTAGCAATAACCCTAATCAGCCTTTATTTGATACTGCCATGGAACTTGAGCGAATAGCGTTAGAAGATGATTATTTTGTGCAACGCAAATTGTATCCAAATGTGGACTTTTATTCGGGCATCATTTTGCGTGCAATGGGTATTCCACTAAATATGTTTACCGTGATTTTTGCATTAGCAAGAACTGTCGGCTGGATTTCTCATTGGAAGGAGCACATGAGCGATCCAAATGCAAGAATTGGTCGCCCTCGTCAACTTTATACTGGCGCAGATGAACGCGACTATGTAGAAATCGATAAACGCGGTTAATCGATATCTGAAAAGAATCTGCGCATGATAGGCGCAAAGTGTTCTTCGTCTATCAGGAAGGAATCATGCCCATTTATTGATTGTGGGCGCGCAAATTCAACTGTGCGCCCTGCTTTCTCGATCCCATTGTAAATTTCTTCTTGTTGTTCAATAGGAAACAAGATATCTGTTTCGACACCGATTACTAATGTTTTTTTGGCATGGATTTTTGCTAGTCCTGCATTCACCGAACCACCATGTTCTGCAACATCGAATAAATCCATTGATCTAGATAAATACAGATAACTATTGGCATCAAAAGTATTAACAAATTTATGTGCGTTATAATCAAGATAGGATTCAACTTCAAACTCTATACCAAATTTATCTTTACTTCGTCGTTTTGGATCAACGCGTGCACGACTAAAGCGTTGATTCCATTCTTCTCCTGCCCGGTATGACATTAAACCTAGTTTACGTGCTAGTACCATTCCATGCTTAGGTTCTTCATCTGGCTCATAACATCCACTTTTCCAATCTGGATCGCAGCGCACAATTTCACGTTGCAAAGATCGTAATGCAATCGCGAGCGGTAAAGCACGACATGCAGCTGATATCGTAACAAGATAATCCACTTCATCAGGATATTGCAACGCATAAGCTAATGATGACATTCCGCCCATAGATGCTCCCACCACCGCGCAAAGATGATCAATACCAAGTTCTTGCATCGCATGATGCCCCGCTTTAGCGATATCTTCGATGGTGAGCTCAGGATAATCAGCACAATATTGCTTACCCGTTTTTGGATTGATGGAAGTTGGACTTGTTGAGCCAAAACAACTTCCCAGTGAATTTACACAAACAACATAGAATCGATTAGTATCAATAGGCTTACCTGGACCAATCATATATTCCCACCAACCTGGAGATGGATCTTCAGATGATGAGCATGCATGTGCGGAAGGTGAAAGACCGGTAAATACTAAGATTGCATTATCATGTGTTTCAGAGAGTGTTCCCCAAGACTCATAGGCAACCACAACTTTAGGCAAAGAGCCGCCCCGGCGCATAATAAAATCCGAAGTGCCATAATCACCCCGTAACTCTACAAAACGAGTTGCTGGAGGGACTCGATTCGGTATTGGATGAATTTCTTTTGCTACCGTACTCACATTAATTCTCAATTTTTAATCGATAACACATTTTAATTTCATGTAATTACTCATATATTTACGGACGATAATGTACCGCTTTCTATATATCGATAAAACAACAAAAAATAGATTCTACTTACAAATATCTCCAGTTAGATAGGCTTTTGAGGACGTAGGGTCTGTATTACTGATAAAATTAACAATCCAACAAATAATATTAAAGTTTGCTCTGGAATAGTTAGCCCTGCAAACGTCCAACTTACATCTGCACATGAACCAGACCCGGTAAGGGTCTTTTTAATTACATCAAAAAATGGCAATGTTTCGAGCATAAAATATAAATCCGGCCCACATTCAGGCACTTGGTCTTTAGGAAGGTTTTGCAACCATATGTGTCTGGATGCGAGGCCGATACCAGTTATGCAAAGAATGATAGAAATTAAACCGTAGATTTTTGCAAATAATGATCCTGGGTTGTGCGTTAATGCAATTAGAAAAACCACTCCTAGCGTAACAAGAATTACTCTATCAAGAACACAAAGTGGACATGGTTCTAAAAATAGGGTTCTTTCAAGATAAAAAATAGCAAATACTAATGATGCAGCACAAACTACTAGTCCAAATAAATTTAGTGATCGATAGCTAAACATTAAAGTATTATTAATATCAAAGCATTAATCTGAATTAATCAGCATATCTATTCTGTTTTTTGATGCGCAATTTCGGTATAACCTTCTGGTGGATCTTGTAATTGATAACTCTCTGCGGTTTTAATTTCTTCAATCTTACCGCCACGTTGAATTTGATTGTATTCAAACCAATCTTTTTTCACAGAATAAACTTTATATAGTGTTTTTAAATCATTATCATAAACCTCATAGTATGCACCATTTTCATAGCCCCACCTGCCAGAGTCTGATATAATTTCATATTGTTTGTTGCCATCGTGAACAAGTAAATAACTTACTTCAAATGTTCCGTCTTTGTGACGAATAATTTTCCAAAATTCATTCCAACCTTGATCCTCCTCATCTTGGAAGTCCCCTGAACCACGCCAAACACCCACAAGAGCATCTCGAGCTTTTTGATCATCTTCTTTTAATTCGGGGTTATTCGTGCAACAGACAATGGCTAAAATTACAAAAGATAAGAAATATTTCATACATTTAATACATATTTAATTAATGACTACAAGTAATAAACATTTTCATAACATCTTTTCATATTAGTGACATAAATTTTAAAAAATTACACTCTATTAGCCTAGATAAATTTTTTTTTATAAATAATTAATGAATATTACTTTTGATAATTTTTAATCCTATATTTTAAATCATTTAATTTTTTATACCACTTTATAATTACTTCTAGTGAATAGGCTGCATTAGCGGGACTAGGATTTGGTGTAATAAATAGAATTGAATTTTTGATTTTAATTTCTTGCTTCCCCCAATCGATTTTAGTTCCCATCTGTTCAGTGAATTTTAAATAATTCTTTGCAGCAACCTTACCATGAAACCAACAAATTTTTGGCTGGTATCTTTCGATCTTTATTTTTAATTTTGGAGCATATTCCTTGTAATCAGTAGCTCTTAAATACTTACTCATTGAAGAATGTCGTTTTACAACATCAGTAAAACCAATTTTGTATTGTTTAAAAATTTTTACTTGCGCATCTTTCGACGGAATTACATCTTCTGGAATTAAGCCGCTCGCATTAAACGCATTCCAAAAACGATTTCTAGGATTGGCAAAATAAAAACCTTTTTCAACCGATGTAGTGGATGGATTAAGACCAATAGACAAAATATCCAGACCATGATCGATATAGTCTGGGAGAGTTTTCATATATAGTTTCAGTGGCTGCTTAACTAAGAATTATAGATGCTACAATTTATATGGTTGTTGTTTTTCATCTTCCTTAGGCAATTTCAAAACTCTCTGATCTTTCGGTTTTGCCATCTCTGCCTGTAAATATTGCATCCTAGCCAATATCGTTGGTGGCTTTTCAACTTGATTTCTAAAAAATCGTGTAAGCCATTTTGGGCCATCCGCAAGCTTTGGATTAAGTTGTAATGCTTTTTGATAATCTGCTATGGCGGCTTGGTAATTACCAATACGGTCATGCAAAATCCCTCGGTTTGCATAACTTGCTGCAAAGTCAGGTTCTAATTCAATCACTTCATTAAACATAGCAAGCGCCTCATCCTCACGCCTCAACTGCATTAATGATCTAGCTATACCTCTTTTTGCATCTAGTTGATATATATTTTCTACCACAGAATTACGATATGAACGTAACGCATCTTCATAGAAGCCGTCTTCAAAATATTTATTAGCAGCAAAATAGTCGTTATCATCTGCTGTTTTATCTCGTAATGAACTATCATAAATAGACCAAGAAATCCAAGCAATTGTTAGCACCAGTGCAATTCTTGCGAAGAAATTGTATTGATTAGTTTCCATTAGGGACGCACCCCAATACTGATGTTAAATAAAAAAGAAAATACTAAAACTACAGGAACTGAGATCACTCTTGCACGTTTTAACTGATATTCTAGTTCTACGCGTGAAAGTTCAGAAATTGATTTTTTCTGTAAGCGCCCAACACTCAATACCCAGATTAATTTACTTACTGGATAAAATAATAGTGCAGCTAATACAAATAGTGAGATGAGAAAATAACTATTCACCAACTTTCAGATATATCCAATTTCTTGAACAATTTTTTAAATAATATCAAAAAAGCACTACTAATTTCTTAGCGCACCTTCTCTTACATCACCAATGTCTTCATATAAAACTTCAATTTCCTTTTTAGGAACTTTTGACATTTCCATTTTATATGCAAGAAACCACATCATGAATACACCAAGCACCCACCATAATAGCTGCCACGTCCAAATGGACGGCATCCCAAACATCCAAGTATTCGTATCATTAGGATTACCAAAAATAGTATTTCCAATAACTGCTCCTGGACCGATTCCAAAGAAAAACCATACCAATGTAATAATCCATGCAATGGGTACTAAACTACGCTTTGTGGAAGATAATGAAGCATGTTCACGTAAGAAGTTATGAAACTTCATTTTATGTGACATATCGTGACTGGATTGTGTAAACGTCGAAACGATAATTGCCAAACCTAAATTGAAAAATATCCCCCACCCTGCCGAATGTATTGTTAAAGGCCATCGACCCCATGGCATATACTGCGAACCAATACTTTCAGTAAGTGTAACTGCAACGAGCCCCGCAATCAGTCCGATCACTACACCACGGCGAGTTAACCATGGCCACCAACAAACAGCAATTAACGCTGGCCACATTTGAAAACCATACGCCACAGCCAGACCCCCAAGCAGCACTAGAGCATCTTTACTGGTAGTTGCGACAATCAATGCTGCCACTACGATAACGGCAACAAATATTCGACCCCATAGTTTTTGCTGAGAATGCGAAGCATGAGGGATTAAATAACGTTTTAATACATCACGGGTAATCATCCCACCTGCAGTGGACATATAAGCTGCACCGGTGGATTGCATAGCGGCTAAGGCGCATACCGCTAGTAAACCTACAAACCAAGGTGCAGAATTACTTAATAAATGAATCAACTGCGGAACTAACATACCTTGTTTTCCTGCAGACTCCATCAAGTCTTTTCCCTGCAAACCAGTTGCCATGACATTGTTAACAAGCTCGGGGTGTGCTTCGAGGAATTTTAAATCTCCACCTAAAAAATGACCGCCTAAACCTTGAATAGCTGTGAATACCATCAATATCAATCCAATTCCAAATGCAGAGGCCCAAACTTGTTGTGGTGCAAAAGGCTTAGGATCGTTATTAGAAAAGGCCCACATAGAAAAGGCTGGTGCAGACTGAATGCCCATCAAGGCAAACATATACGTCAGGATCATTATCCCTGTCCATGCACCACCTACTGCAGAAGGCCCATCACTTACAAACTGGATAACACCGGGTATTGCGATATAGTGGCTGTAATCGTCCGTAGTGCGTTTTTCATCTATGGAGGCTAATGCTCCGATCGCTTCATTGAGTCTTTCAAATCCCCCCACGTAGTTCAAAGCAATAACACCAATCGCAATAATTCCAAATGCAAGCAATATTGCTTGCAAAGTATCTACATACGCGACCGCTCTCAAACCACCAGATGCAACGTAAATGAGAACTACTAATGAAAGTAGCCACATACCGACATTTACTCCAAGCAAACCATCGGTAAGAACATTAAATAAAAACCCAGATGCCCTTAGTTGCACCCCTAAATATGGAATTGAAAAAACTAAGGCCACAAGCACAACCAATAACCGAATCGCATCAGATTTAAAATAAGCAGACAGCATTTCGCCTGGCGTTACAAAACCAAAACGCTTACCTAATATCCACTGTCGTTTTAGAAAGATAATTCCCGTAAATGGAATAGTAATAGCATAAAAAGAAGCATAAGCGTATTGAAAGCCATCTCTATATAACAATCCAGGATGACCCATGAATGTCCAACCAGAAAAAGACGTGGCTGTAGCTGCCAACACAAAAACCCAAATTGAAATTTTGCGTCCTGCAATGAAGTAGTCACTTGCTGTTTTAGAGGATAATGCACCTTTCACGCCCCAGAAGATGCAATACGCCCAATACATAAATACAAAAACAAACAGCCAAATTATTTTAGTGTCCAATCAGACTTCTCCCCAATAACATTATTTATTGTTATGCGGTCACACATCCGATAACCTATATTTATTAATATTGTCCCATAACTAGATATCTATCTGGAGTATTTAAACGTCAAATATGCCGCGTAGCACTACCAAATATTCTATTGAAGCCCTAGAACTAGGTCCTATGGAAAATTTCGTCTACTTACTTGTTGACGAGACGACAAAAACCGCGGCTGTGGTAGACCCTGCTTGGGATGTATCCTCAATAATTGGTCGCGCTAAACAACTCGGCGTCACAATTACAGATGCTTTATTAACACACAGTCATCATGATCACATTAATGGATTAGAACAATTATTGAGTCATTATGATGCGCAAGTACATTTATTGAAAAGCGAGGCAACATTTTGGGGGGCCGATTTAGTTAAACCCAGTCTGCATCATGGCGGGGATCATCTAAAACTTGGCAACACTGAAATTGAAATTTTGCACACACCGGGGCATACACCTGGTTCAGCTTGTTATCGTGTTGGTGATGATATTATTACTGGGGATACATTATTTGTGTTTGGATGTGGTCGTTGTGATTTACGTGGTGGCGATCCAGAACAAATGCATACTACCCTCAAACGATTTAGAGACGAACTTCCAGCATCCATCGTAATACATCCTGGACATAACTATGCCGTGCAAAAAACCTCAACACTTGGCGAGGAAATAGAAGGAAATCCTTTTATGCACTTTACAGAAGTTGACCAGTTTGTTCGTTACCGTATGAAAATACATGATCAAATTAGAAACTCTCCGTATTCAGCCGTAAAAAAAGAAGAGCTTGAATCACTAAGCAACCTCTGATTAAGTCAGAGGTTGCTGTGGTACACGGATGTGCCACCAATTTATAATTGCATAAACAATAGTAAATTGAAGAAAAAATAAAATTATATTTTTTTTTCGTGCTCTGAGAGGTCCTGGATGGACTTATTCAGAGCTTCTCTAAATACCTAAAACATTTCCAACTGCAATGATGTATGAAATGTTGGGCGCATAAATTTAGAATGATCTAGCTCATAAAAATTTCGATTAAGCCCCATCTTGTTACATGCTACTCGAAAACGTTCTTCAATCATTTTTGCATAAGCTCCAGATCCACGCATGCGTTTACCAAATTTTGATTGATATAGCTCACCTTCATGCATCTCCATAAGGCGATTAAAGATATGTTGAGCTTTTAGGGGATAGTAACTTTCTAACCAATCAGCAAATAAATCTTTCAACTCATGCGGTAAACGCAACATCACAAAATTTGCCCCAAGTGCACCATGTATTTTGCTCTCTTAAAGAATATGTTCTAATTCATGGTCTGTTAATAACGGAATAATAGGCGCTACAAATACGCTCACAGGAACTCCGACCTCAGATAGTGCGCGTATCGTTTTAAGCCTACGCCCAGGGGTTGTGGCGCGTGGTTCTAAATTTTGTGCTAATTTTTTATTCAACGTTGTAATAGTAATAGCAATATGTATTAATTTTTCATTTGCCAATGCCTCAAACAAATCAAGATCACGCTCAACTAAGGATGATTTGGTGGCCAAGCTTACTGGATGCTTATATTCCAAAAATAGTTTCAATAACTCACGAGTAATACCAAGACGCTTCTCTATTGGCTGATAGCAATCGGTAACATTGCCCAAGGAGATAGTTTTGACTTCGTAGTTAGGCTTGGAGAATTCTTCTCTTAATAAATCTGCAGCATTGGATTTGAAAAATATTTTTGTTTCAAAATCTAAACCAGGAGATAAATCTAAAAACGAGTGAGTTGGTCTAGCAAAACAGTATACGCATCCATGCTCACATCCTCGATATGCATTCAAACTGTGTTCGAATGGAACATCTGGGGAATTATTGCTAGAGATAATTGATTTGGCTTGGGTTGTAGAAAGCTCTGTTAAAACAATACTGGTTGCGTTTCGATTTATATCTTTATTTAACTCTGTAACAACTCGCTCAAAACGATTGGGTGGATTTTGGCTATAACCACGCCCGCGTACCTTTAAATTTCTCGAGGGCATTCTATCTTCGAGTCATAACATAAAGTCACTTACCGCTCTACGATGCTTGTTTACTTAATGATAGTAAAATATCACTGATCTCATAGGCGGAACCGAGATAAGGAGCAACTTTAATTTGTACTTGTGGGTTGAGTTGTTGTGCTTTTTCTAACTCAGCAGGTATATCCGCAGATACATGCCGCCCTGCAGATAAGAAATATGGTAAAACAGTTATACTCTTAGCGCCTTGTGTTGCACATGCAGAGATTCCCTCTTGGATGGAGGGATTGGCCAACTCTAGAAACGCGCACTCTACGATTCTAAATTCTTGATTTGTTTTTTGAGCAAGATTAGTAGTCAAGCTTCTCACTTCATCGTTAGAGGCTTGTCTTCGACTCCCATGAGCAATCAGTAATAATGCTTTCATTACTAGATGCTAACACAGCAGAAATCACTGACGAATTAATAAATTAGAAAGTTTTTGGGGTTGCACTATGCAAAAAAAACCCACGTCTTAATGGAATGACGTGGGTCAGCTTCAGAAGGAGAGAAACTACAGTGAATATTATAGAGACTACGAAAAATTGAGCTTTACAGCTTATCTGGGAAAATGAGCCTTTCGACCTAAGAACAAGCTTAAACTTCACCAAATTCCTGTTTTAGCAATCCCTCTTCTCGCTGTAAGTCATGGTCTGATTTTAAATCCTCTTTTTTATAAGTCACCATAGCCGCACCTTTTTCATCGGTACGAATAACGATGCCCATCATCCTTGAAATACGCTTAACTGAGCCAATTTGGGTCACCAGAACGATTTCTACTTTCTTGCCTTTTTCTAGATCATGATTGAGGAGCTCTAGATATAAGCCCCCATCACTAATATTGCCACGATTACCTCGCAATGTAGATTTGCCAAGGCGCTTGATGTACACCTCTCCTTCTAATTCAGCTCTAGCATTGCGAGGGAAAAAAGAGCTGCGTAACTTAGATTTACGAAATATTCCTAACATAATTATCTAGCAGATTATGTCCTCGAAGCCATGCAATCTAATCTTTCTCTCATTTTCACTAAGAAAATGAATAAGTTAATCTAACACCATAGTGAAGCTATGAATTTACTGATAGCTTACTTCGGATAATGAGCAATTATTTTCAGCCGAACGGCTCACAAAAATTCACCGACACTAGCTATCTTCTTTGCATAGCCCTATCCCTAAATTCATGCCAATTCGGTCCAAGTGCTGAAAGTTTGTCAGGCTCATTTTTGTATTTTTTGAGCATAATCTGGTAAGTGAAGTAAGGAATCTTAAATGTAAAAACTGCCAAGATAATAAACATCGCCCCAATCAAGGTTGCCATATTGCCCTTTACTTCCACCCCCAACCACCAAAATACCAAGGCAAATAGGCACACGATTGCGATCGTTACATAAGTCAATTTACGACTTAGCCGGTGAAATTCCTGTTGCATAACATGTGATAGACTACTTTGAATCATTTTTATAACTATATATATTTAAGATATTTTTTAATTAAAAAACATGTCGCAATAATTGCTCCTCCAAGAGATCCATAAAAATGTGCCTCGACAACTACTGGACCTCCAGCAGTAGACTCAATACCCGGAAGCGGGCCCATTAAATTTTCCCAGACTAGTTTGGCGATGACTAAAATCAGTAACACAATATTGAGCACATTCTTACTGGCTACAAAATCCAAAATAAGTAATGTCATCAATATTCCATGTAAAGCACCTGAAAGCCCTACATACCAATAAATTAAAGGATTAAACATCCACAAACCCAACGTCACGGACAAGCTACTGAGCAGAAAAACCAAGAATAGTCCAGTTGATTTGAGAAGATTTGGGAACAATAAATAAATTACGATCAAAGCCAGCGCATTCATAGCAAAATGTCGCCAATTGAGATGTATTAAGTTTCCAGTAAGCAAGCGCCACCACTGGCCAGTCTCAATTTCTGGCTTGGCGTACTGCAACCAATCGACCCCAAACAGTAGGCTCAGCTGTGCCAGCACACTAGATAACAGAATAGTAATAAAGAAAATATTGTTTTTAAACAAGATGTTATGAGTTATTCTTAAATTTAATTTTTAGAATGATGTTGCTAATTTAAAACGAATTTATGCATTGTAATCGAGTTAAAATACACCCCATATATTAACTGCATAGTACTCTAAACAATGAGGTAACAAGTTGGATAGAAGAGTTTTCTTGCTTACTGTGGCTGGTTTTTCACTGTTTACCGCATTGCAACTGAGTTCCAGCCACAACAAAGTTGCAATTAAAGCTGATTCCAGCATCAAAAAATGGAATCGGCCTGACAAATATTGGCGTAAGACACTCACCCCCGCCCAATACGCAATTTTGCGCACAGGGGCGACAGAACCCCGTTATTCGAGTGAATATACCAAACTCGAAACTGAGGGGATCTATCACTGCATTGGTTGCAAATTGGAATTGTTTACCTCGGCAATGAAATATGACAGTAAAACGGGCTGGCCTAGCTTTATGGAACATATTACTGGCCACTTAGAGACATATACGGATTTTAGAAGTATCTTGCCAAGCCTCGCCTATCGATGTGCTCAATGTGGTGGGCATCATGGACATTTGATCATGGATGGTCCTTTACCGTCTGGGCAACGCTGGTGTAATAATGGCCAGGTCCTTCAATTCCATCCAGCATAACGCCCTCAAATGATGGCGCAAATAAATGAATATACAAAAAGATAAATTTGATCTTGAGAATGTTGAGAGTTCAAGAATTCCACCGCTTGAACATGCCTACAGTGGATACACATATGAAGATAAACATCAGGCTCTCATAAAATTCACTCGACAAGCCAGTACTCATTTTCCTGAAATTCTAGATTCCGATCGTGATAAAGCCGCAGCGCAAATTCACATTGAAAACATAGAAAAGCAACTCAACTCTTTCAAACAAGATTCACGAGCGATTCTTAATGCACTCACTGCACTAACAAATATAGCTGAAAAGAAGCAAGATGATTTACTAGCTTGTGCCCTACTCTTATATTGACAAACTCGTAGAGATGATTAGCACACGACAATAAAAAATATCAGAAATGAAATTTGAGGAGATTCAATTAAGTCTGAATTATTGATTTAGCTCAATATTCGTGGCTAAAGTTGCACTAAATTAAAGCCGCTCATAAACGGTAGCGATGCCTTGCCCTAAGCCGATGCACATGGTAGCTAAGCCTAATGTCGCATCTTTGTCTTCCATGATATGCAATAAGGTTGTACTAATTCTTGCGCCTGAACAACCGAGTGGATGACCTAAAGCAATAGCGCCACCATTTAGATTTACTTTTTCATCCATATCATCCAATAAACTTAAATCTTTTAATACAGGTAATGATTGCGCGGCAAAGGCCTCGTTAACTTCTACATATTCAATGTCATTGATGTCAAGACCAGCGCGTTTTAAAACTTTATTAGTAGCAGGTACCGGACCGTAACCCATAATGGCGGGGTCTACTCCTGCCACGGCCATAGCCCTAACTTTTGCTTTTGGTTTTAAATTTAACGACTGCGCACGTTCAGCTGACATCACAATCATCGCTGCAGCACCATCTGAGATTGCAGATGAGGTGCCTGCAGTAACGGTACCGCCACTAGGTTTAAATACAGGTTTTAAAGCTGCAAGTTGTTCCAATGAAGTGTCATGCCGAATGACTTCATCAATTTCGCACAGTTGTTTAAAACCATTTTCATCATGGCCCTCGATAGGGATGATTTCGGAATTAAAACGCCCTTCCATGGTTGCTGCATGTGCACGTTGATGAGAACGAAGTCCAAATTTATCTTGGTCTTCACGACTGATGCCGTGTTGCATCGATAATAATTCTGCAGTGAGGCCCATCATGTTGGAAGCTTTGGCCGTGTATTTACTAGATGCCGGATTATGCTCCCAGCCATGTGTCATGGGCACATGGCCCATGTGCTCGACTCCACCAATGACAAACACATCTCCACAGTTTGCAAAAATTGCTTGTGTCGCTGAATGAATTGCTTGCATTGAAGAACCGCATAGTCGATTTACCGTTTGGCCACCTGCCTCATGTGGAATTTTTGTCATCAGCGATATATAACGTGCAATATTCCAGCCTTGTTCTAAAGTTTGATTAACGCAACCCCATATTACATCTTCGACTTCTGAAGGGTCGACATTAGGATTGCGCTCAAATAATGCATTAATTAATGCAACAGATAACATCTCCGCACGCACAAAACGAAACATGCCATTTTTTGACTTACCCATGGGACTACGTACACAATCAATAATAACGGCATCTCGTGGGTTTAAACTCACAATTACATCCTTACTTAATTACGCAACTTGTGGATAAAAGGTTTCATTTTTACTCGCCATATTCTGTAGTTCATCCGTTGGTTTATAGATTGGGCTAATGTGTGAATAGCTATTCGCGCGTTCGCAAAATTCTTGCACGCCCATATCATCGATATAACGCAAAGCGCCGCCTCGGAAACTTGGAAAGGCAATGCCCAATATTAAACCCATATCTGCATCAAGAGGATAATCAACAATGCCATCCTCTACACAACGCACGGTCTCCATACACATGGGTATCATCAATCTATCAATAATTTCTTCATCACTAATTTCTATTGAGCCAGACTGAATGCTTTGCAGTATTTGTATTGCATTTTCATCTACAAGTTTTTTCAGCTTACCCTTTTTATCAAGCTCATATTTATAAAAACCCAGATAATTTTTTTGCCCATAACGCTCATGTACATACATAGCATCGGTCGCACTCTTATACTCTTTGCTCATTCGATCAGGATATCCAACAGCCATGACTTCTGAAGCATGATGCGCGGTATCAATCCCCACCACATCTAACAAATAAGCGGGGCCCATGGGCCAGCCAAATTTTTCCATTACATTATCGATACGCTGTATATCTACGCCATCATGCACTAAGGCATCAAACCCAGCGAAATAGGGAAACAGTACGCGATTGACTAAAAAGCCTGGGCAATCATTGACTACAATCGGTGTTTTTCCCATGGCACTGGCATAGGCCACAGTAGTTGCAATTGCCAATTCGTTCGATTTCGCACCACGAATAACTTCTACCAGCGGCATACGATATACCGGATTAAAAAAATGCATGCCACAAAATAATTCTGGTCGCTGCAAGGCTTCAGCGAGCTCGCTAATCGATATGGTTGATGTGTTAGAAGTGATAATGCAGTCTTTTTTTACTTCTTGTTCTACTTCTGTAAGCACAGCTGATTTTATTTTTTTATTTTCAACAACTGCTTCAACGATTAAGTCAGCGTTAGAAAAATCGCCATAACTTAAAGTTGTATCGATTTTATTGAGTATATTTGTTACCTCTTCAGCTTTGATTTTTCCACGCATCACTTGCTTCATCAGTAAATTGCTGGACTCTTGCAGTCCGAGCTCTAGTGCTTCTGACTTAATATCTTTCATTATGATAGGAATATTTTTACACGCCGATTGATATGCTATGCCCCCACCCATAATACCTGCACCTAAAACAGCTGCCCGTTTCACGGGATGTGCTTTTTTGGAGAGTATTTTACTGACTTTTTTTATACGTTGATCGTTTAAGAACAAGCCAACCAAATTACGCGCTACATTTGTTTTAGCCATTTTCACAAAGCCATGAGCTTCTACTTTCATGGCTTCATCACGTGACATCCTTGCATGGTGTTGCACAGTTTCAACCGCTGCGATTGGCGCGGGAAAATTTCGGCCTGCTTTTGCTGCTACCACTGCTTTGGCAGATTCAAATGCCATAATACTTTCTAATTGGTTTAGCTGTAGTGGTTGGCGCTTTTCTTGTTTACGCTTTTGATAATCTAGTTTTCCATCTAAACATTGCTTAACAATATGTAGGGCAGCGGCTTGAAGTTGATCCATTTCAACCACAGAATCCACAGCATGTTGTTTAAGCGCATCGGCTGCATTTTTCTCGTCACCTGTGCATATCCATTCCAATGCATTATCTGCTCCGATAAGTCGCGGTAGACGTACTGTACCGCCCCAACCTGGAAATAATCCAAGTTTAACTTCAGGCAACCCAATGCGCGCAGATGTGGCCATGACACGGTAGTCAGTAGTCAAAGCGAGCTCGCATCCACCCCCTAAGGCGTAACCATTAATGGCAGTCACGGTAGGCATGGGTAGATCTTCGATACGACTAAACAAAGCCTGAGTGCTTTCGATCCATTGCAGTAACTCTTTTTCAGGCAAAGCGAAAAAGCCCAAAAACTCAGTTACATCTGCGCCTACTATAAAGACGTTTTTGTTGCTCGATATAACTAATGCTTTAAAATCTTCATTTTCTTCAATCGCACTAATTGCATCACTCAGCTCTTGTACAACGGCTTTACTCAGTTTATTGATACTTTCTCCCTCGAGATCGAAAGTCAGTTGTGCAATTGCCCCTTGAAGAGAACTAATTGAAATCGCTTTACCAGAAATAAACATGACTGATATGGAATGATATGGATGTAGGTTTTTTTATTGCGGCCATTTTACTAAGATAAGACATAAATGCATAACGGTTTTCTATAAGGCAATCTATTACTAAGGAAAAAAATTATGGCGGAAATTACATTAGATCAAGCAAATACAATTATCGAAGCTGCTCACAAGGAAGGACAACATCGCAAGTTAGCACCGCTAACAGTCGTAGTGTTAGACTCTGGAGGCCATTTAAAAGCACTATCCAGAGCAGATGGCGCAAGCTTAATGCGTCCACAAATTGCAATGGCTAAAGCATGGGGTGCAGTTGGTGTTGGTGTTTCGTCTCGCAAACTTGGAGAAATGGGCGAAGAAAGACCCATGTTCATGAATGCGTTAATCAATATATCTGATCAGCGACTGCTGCCCGTTCCGGGCGGAGTCTTAGTTAGAGACAAAAATAATAAAATTATCGGATCGGTAGGAATAACAGGTGATTTATCCGATCAAGACGAACACTGTGCCATAGTTGGCATAGAAGCTGTCGGATTAATTGCCGACGCAGGAAAATAAGAACACTACCTGTTTAATTAGATAGTAATTTTATCCGTTTTCGTATTCTGAAATATCGTCTATATCTATATTATCAGTACGACGTTCTTGCTTTGTACGACGATCTCTAGCAATCAAGTTCCCTTTGCTATCTTTAATCGGAAACTCCTTGGCTATCTTATATCTACGATCGATACCAGTCCGTGGATCTTCCGTCATGTGAATCCTATCGAAGTCCTCAATGAATTCTTTGATTGCACTATCAAATTCTTCTGCCATGTTTCTAAGTTCACTAAATTAGAGTAAAATATAACCTCACAATCTTCTTGTGGAAATTGAGCAATAGCTCAGAAATTGCATAATTCACAAAATAACACTATAAAATAGAGAAAGTTACATTCAGAAATTTATTATGAATGATCTCTAGTTTGATGTGCTATTCGAAAAAAGTCACCTAATAGGACTATTAGGATAATCGACTAGCAAGCTTGGTCTTTTCATACTGTAATTAATAAATTAAATAAATAGAAGCATTTCGCCTTTATCAAGTAAACCAATTCTGTTTAATAAAATCAGCTGATTGATATTTGGGAGAGAGCAATGATTAAGCCACATGGATCGGACACTTTAATGCCTTTGTTTATAGAAGATGAAACATTACGAAATAAATTTAAACAGGAAGCTGATAACCTACCTTCGATTCTTCTAAATTCTGCAGCTGCTTCAAATGCCGTGATGCTAGGCGCCGGCTATTTCACACCTTTGACAGGATTTATGAATGCTGCAGACGCAATTTCTGTAGCGGACACTATGCATACCAGTAGCGGTCTATTTTGGCCAACTCCTGTAGTAAATCTTGTTCATGATGCGACTCTAATTGGACCTGCAAAACGTATTGCGCTAAGAGATCCGAATGTTGAGGGTAATCCTGTAATTGCAATCCAAGATATTGAAGCCATTGAAGAACTTAGTAGCGATCAAATTTCTACGATTACTAAACAAGTCTATCGAACCACAGATGCCAATCATCCCGGTGTGGCAACTTTCATGTCGTTAGGGAATAAAGTCATATCTGGTCCTATACAAGTTCTAAATTACAGCTATTTCAGAGATGAGTTCCCAGGGACATTTCGCACTGCAGTAGAAATTCGTGATGAAATTGCCGAGCGTGGCTGGCAATCCGTAGTTGGATTTCAAACTCGTAACCCCATGCACCGTGCCCATGAAGAGTTATGCAAAATGGCACAAGCTGCTACTAATGCAGATGGCGTACTCATACACATGTTACTGGGTAAATTAAAACCAGGTGATATCCCTGCACCAGTGCGTGATGATGCAATTCGTAAAATGGTTGAGCTCTATTTCCCGCCTAATACGGTAATGATTACGGGCTATGGATTCGACATGCTTTATGCAGGACCACGTGAAGCAGTGTTACATGCCGTGTTTCGTCAAAATTGTGGCTGCACTCATTTTATTGTCGGTCGTGACCATGCTGGTGTGGGAGATTATTATGGCGCTTTTGATGCACAAATTATATTCGATAATGAAGTCCCCACTGACGCACTCGAAATAGAAATTTTTAAAGCTGATCACACCGCATATTCAAAAAAATTAAATAAAGTTGTCATGATGCGTGATGTGCCTGACCATCACAAACAAGATTTCGTGCTTTTATCTGGAACCAAGGTACGTGCAATGCTTGCAGCGGGTGAAGAATTACCTAAGGAGTTTGCGCGGCCCGAAGTTGCAAAAATTCTAATGGACTATTATCAAAGCACATAGAAATGGTTATCTGAAGCCGGCTAAAGTAAACAATTTTCGTTTGCCTTAGTGCTTCGAAAAATTAGATACGCGTCTGGATCGAGGACATCACACGATTTTCCATGCCCTCAAGTACTTCCCGATCTTCTGTGAGAATTACGAAACTACCCTGTTGTGCTCCAAATAGAGTTCCTTTAAAGCGTTGATCATCCAATTGAATTCGCTTGCCGACATTTTCCCAAGGGATGTACATAACAGTTACTGCTTTGCCTTGATCATCTAGAATAATATGCGGAACAAACTTATCTCCAAAAGGGCAATTTGCAGCATGGCGAATATGGCCAATGCCTTCATTGGCTTGAATTCCATGCGGTTTCAATAATATGTTTAACGAAGCTAGTTGGATATTTTCATCTTTCTCTAAGATGTAGAGTTCATTGTATACATGGGCTAACACATCTTGTTCTAAACCATGGGATTCTCCAAACTTGTACATGCTTATCGATAAACCTATCGCGAGTACGATGCCTGCGGCTAGTGACATCCATGTATAGTTACTATATTTAGTGGCGTTGGAAATCTGGCTTTGACCCATGCGCTGTGCCAACAGAATGCGTGATTCAAGACCTTCAGGTGCTTCTACTTTTATGGCTGTAGAAAGCTTGTCATCAAAGAGTTTGATCTCTTGCAAATAATCTGCACAACTATTGCAGCTGCTGAGATGTTTCATAATCACTGGACTTCGACTTTTCGGATCAGTCGTTAACTCTCTTCGAACTTCTAAGCACGTTGTATCCATACTACTCATCTAATCTCTTGATTCTATATTTCAACGATTTGTTCACTGTCACTAGTACTATCATCATTCAAAATTGCACGTAATTTTTTACGCGCACGAAACACACGTGTCATCACGGCACCAGATTTAATACCAAGGATTTCAGCAATTTCTTTACAGCTATAACCCCCTAACACTTGTAAAAGAAGAGGTTCTAAATACTCTTCTGGCAACTCTTTCAAAGCATTACGTAGAGCAATTAATTCAGTCTTGGCAAAATCATCTTCAAGATGTACAAACTTGTCTACATTAATATCATCAATTGGCGTTGTATCAGGCCTGACTTTTTCAAATCGCCTTGCATTTTCACGTCGGTAAATTGTAAACAGCCAACTTTTTACGGCATTAGGATCCTTCAAAGAATCCATGGCCTTCCAGGCCCGCAAAAATGTCTCCTGAACCAGATCCTCTGCTACTTGGACATCTTTGGTGAGCCATAATCCATAGCGATATAAATCTTTGGAATAGGCATGCACGATGGCCTCAAACTGTGAAGATTTAATTCCTGCATCTAGTTGACCAGTTTTTTTCTGCATGGCTTACATATCTATAGAAACCAATATAGTTGTAAGTTATAAACTTTGATTGTTATTAGAAAGTTATTATAACTTATTGTTAATAATAGCTTTAGATAATCCTTTGATTTATTCTTCTGCCGACATTTCGCCCATGAGTAACCCTGGGTCTAGACGCTGCTGATGCCAGTTCATACGCCAATCCAAGTGCGCGCCCGTCACTCTACCTGTTTTGCCTACCAATGCGATTTTTTGTCCTTGTTCAACTCGATCCCCAACTTTAACTAAAATTTTTTGTAAATGTAAAAAAGATGAAGATAAACTATGACCGTGGTCAAGCACTAAAGTGCCACCTGAAAAATACATATCATCATTCACGTAAGTGACCACACCTGCCGCCGGCGCCACTACGGGTGTGCCTATGGGAGCGGCGATATCGATGCCAAAATGTGGTCGCCTAGCTTGTCCATTGAGTATCCTCTGACTACCATAGACCCCAGAAATTGGCCCTTGCACAGGCCATATAAAACCTGACTTATAATCCTTACGATCATCATCTAAGCTACGCGCTTTGGAAATACTCTCGCTTTCTTTGCGTATTCGCTTTAGAGCTTCTTTATTGGGATTAACTTTCTTATCCGGTAAACCATTTATGCGTTGGATATCATATTCGCGTGATGCGACTTTTAGCTTATAAATAGTTTTAGACCCATCAACTGAATAAATTGCTATGGTTGTGTGTTGTGGATAATCTCGACCAAAACCAAGTATGAATTCACCATTAGAAGAAACGCGTACCCAATGTCCATTAATTTGCACTTTTGAACCTGAAGTAACTTCGCCATAAACTAAACCGCCCTGTATTAAATTACCAGTGAGTTCGAAATAGTCTTCGTCTGCGAATGCGACCTGAGAAACTACAACGAAAAATACACAACAAGCAAATCTAGAGAGGGAAAACATATAGAGAACCACAGCAAGATCGCAAATTGCTTATCTTGACATAAATACAATACTCATGTCGTCAATCTTTAAAGAGGCGAACTAAATAATGGCTTATTTAAACTTTAATAGATAAGTAAAAAAGTGTATGTTTACACAAATTTAGAAAATAGGTTTTGGTTCCTAATAATTCGTCAACTTAGCGATTTTATCCGCTATTCGATTTCTTAGTATACCGGTGTCTATTCTTGGATCTTTTTTCGCTGTCAATTTCTTTTTATTTTTATTATTTTTTTCATCCTCAGCCATCCGTAAATGATCGATATCCGTATCATCAGATTCTACAGGTACAGATTTGACAGTCTTTAGTAGCTTATTACCTAATACACTATCAAATAAAGATTTGTTTACCATCCCCATTCTCCTCTATGATTCAGTTTTTAAATCATGCCCTAAAAGGTTCCTTCAGTAATAGAGACTAATCACAATATTTAAGTTGCAAAAAGCTTCCAATACAAGTAATTAGGTCCCTAAAGAAATCAGCGGTAGTGTTTTAAGTGTAAACGGCAAATCGTTTATCTGCACTGAGGTGAACAAATTACATGGTTTCCGTGACGCATTTATCTCGTGAGGAACGTGCGAGATCGATGGTTTGTTGGTAATAGTCACTTAGCTCATCAAAATTCAGTTCGTTTTTTGTTTTTGAAACGGCCACAACATAATTCGCAAACTCTTGATCCGCGGGCATGTTTTCACTAATACAATGACAAAATTCTTGGTGCCCTATGGCTTTGATACAAGCAAGCTTGGTATGTAAAACATGCAAATTAAATTGTTTTAGCATAGAGTCTGAGGTTACTTGATCACTTGTTGCACTCTCCTCAACCAAATGGGCAGCCTCGTAACGCTCTAATTCCTCTAATGTATTGGGGATATCTTCTGCAGTTGAAATTGCTATGAAAAATACATACACAAAGACAGTCTTATATATCCATACTAATATGTTTGTAAACATAATGATTTCCGCTAGAAAATAAAATTAATTTTTTACATCTATTAATACATTTTTATGATGGTATACATGATCTGCTACTTTCAGCTATTATTAATAACATCAAGCTACAATTTAAACCTTCATATTAGTGGTAAATTTCACAAGGGTGTAGATCCTATAGTGTGTCTTCGGTACGATAGCACATTGAGAGCTAGTTGCTTTCTCAAGCTTAAGACAATTTTTATTAACTGACGAGGAGATAAACAAATGGTTATGAATGTAGGTGATACCGAGCGTATGTTCAGAATTTTAATAGGTCTTTTACTGATAGGCCTTGCATTTGCATTTGGTGGCGTTTGGTGGCTAGGCTTGATCGGGATAATCCCTGTGTTTACAGGAGTGACTGGCTGGTGCCCCGCTTACCTATCGTTTGGAATTTCAAGCTGTAATTAACCACACTTAGTCCTTTCGGGCATTCATTTTGCCCATTAATTACCTGAAAATCATCTGGTATTCAGGAATATCTTATATTTGCTAAAACTTACCTTAATAAATGGACTGAAATAAATAAATGTGGCTCTAAGCACTGAAATTTTGCGTGATCAGCTAGAAGGCGAATATCCAATTGATGTAGTGGGAATCTATATCAATCGTTCCGGCGTTCGTATCCAATATCGTGAGAAATTTGGGGATGGAGAAATAGATCGTCAACTGCGTAAAGCCCAGTTAATGGAAACGGTTAATTCTCTCATGAAAAAGGCAGCTTATATGGATGCCAATCTAGATCGAAATAGCAAAATGATGCTGCAGCTTGAAAGCGGCAATGTAGACATGGTAATCCAACGCGTTAAAAACGCCACAAAAACTCAAAGCCCAGATGAATATCGATTACGACAAGACGTAGTTTGTAATACAGATGATCAATATATCTTTGCGACTAAATATTATGCGCTTGATTGCAAAGAAGCAGTAGATGTAACGGCACATACATTAAGAGAGCATGTCTGTTCTGATGACGAAAAAAAATACATATTAGAGTTACAGCATCTCAGTACTACAGACCGATATACATCCATCGCAAGATTTCACACTGGTGTCTCATACTCAACAATTATGGGTCTAGAAACTCAAGGATAATCAATTGCTATCTACTCGATGCAAATAACTTTCGAACAGATGGCTTGACAATTCGAAACTCTGAAGATTCAAAAAATTCTAGTATTGGTTCTGGGCGTCCTGCGTGGAAACCTTGCGCAAAGTCTACTCCAATGTCTTTTAATACATCGAGTATTTCTTCACTCTCTACATATTCTGCAATAGTTTGCTTACCTAGTAGATGTCCCATATCATTAATAGCCTTGACCATTGCTCGACTTACATCATCATGATGTATATCTTTAACAAACATTCCATCAATTTTTAGATAATCAACAGGAAGTGTTTTCAAATATGCGAATGAAGACAATCCTGCACCAAAATCATCTAAAGCAAAATAACAACCCAAGTCTTTTAATTTATGCACAAAAGAGGTTGCCTGATTTAAATTCGCTATAGCTGCAGTTTCAGTAATTTCAAAACAAATTTTACTGGGTTGTATAGCGTATTCTCTTAATTTCGCCATAATAAATGGCAAAAATCCTTCAGAAACCAATGACTGTCCAGACAAATTGATAGAACATTTATCAATTTGAAATAACACATCTGAATGTTCTGCTAACAGTTTTAGTACATTATTTAATATCCATCGATCAAGCTTTGGCGCTCTATTGTATCGTTCAACTGCTGGTAAAAATGCATTTGGTGGAACTAGACGACCGGAGTCATCTTGCATACGAATTAATATCTCAAACCCGTTTTTATCTATACGAATATCTTTGTTAGATTTTATATTAATAATCGATTGAGCTGTAACAACTAACTTACCTTCATTTAACGCCTTATCAAAGCGCTGTAACCAGCGCTCTTGACCACGACGTCGATTGATCTCTGCATCGCCTTCTCTAAATATTCGTACACAATTCCTACCCGATTCTTTTGCTAAATAACAAGCGCTATCAACTGATGACAAAATATATGATAGGTCAAAACATTTTTCATTTATTTCCGCAACACCTATGCTAGCTTCTACATTAAAGCTTTTTTGCTCCCAAATAAATTTGAATTCCTGGATTGAATTTAAAATTTCATGCGCTTTTTCTTCAGCTAGTTTTAATGAGCAGCCTGGTAATAATAATGCAAACTCATCTCCACCAAGGCGCGCGAGAATATCAGATCCTCTAAGATTATTTTTAATTAAGTTACTAAATTGAATTAAGAGCTTATCGCCTACGGCATGTCCAAATAAATCATTAATCATTTTAAAGCGATCTAAATCAATATAAATCAGCGCACTCGTTTGTTGTTTTGCTTTTGCGTCTAATATTGATTTTCTAACTTTGCGCTCAAATTCAGATCGATTTATTAAACTTGTTAATGAGTCATGGCTCGCCTGATAACGCAAACGTCTAGATAATGAGCGTAAATTAGTAACATCATTCATTACCAACACCGCACCGTAGATTTTTCCAGTTTGAGAAATAAGCGGTGTAGCCATCACTTGGACGGTATATTTTGCACCCGCCTTTGTTACAATATCAGCATTAACTTTTTGGTTACTGTTTTCGCGGCCAGATAGGCAAGAGAGTAGCGGATTATCGATCCGCCGGTTTGATTCTTCCTCATACAAACTTAGAATTTTTTCGATATATTTACCGCGTGCTTCTTGCTCAGAACAATTAAGAAAACGCGTAGCTGCTTCGTTAATGTATTGAACTTCACCTCGCTCATTTGTGGTTAAAACAGCGTCCACAATTGACCGCAAGGTAGCAACTACTTTATCTTTTTCGTTTGCTAGTTGCGCTTGCGCTTGTTTTTGCAAATGGATATCACTAATTGAGCCCACTACTTTTGTAGCATTACCTAGATAGTCGTAGTTAGCAGTTCCCCTGATTACAAACCAACGATAACCTTTATTTTTAACTGCTAATCTAGCCTCAAGCAAAAACTCCGGTCCTTTATTTGTGACTAATGTGCTCCAGGCATTATTAAATCTTTCACGATCTTCTGGATGCAATAAACGCTGTAGTTGTGCCATGCCCGCTTCACATTCATCAGGGTTGAGCCGCAATAATTCGAACATGGGCTCTGACCACCACTCTACGCTTTCAAGCCCAGCTTGCCATTCCCAAATACCCTCCTGCGCACCTTGTATTGCATTTTCAAACTTATTTTCGCTTTCTTTAAGCGCGGTCTCTGCTTTTGAACCTTTTGTGTAATCGGTAAATGTCCAAACTAAAAAAGAGCCATCAATTTTTCGCACCAACTTTATATTGACTAACAACCACAAATTATTTCGGTTCCATCGAGTTCCACTTTTCCCTACTGCTGATAATTTCAAGTCTTTTACAAATCCTTGCTCAACTAACAACTGATTTATTTTTTTAATAGACTGTGGGTCTGAAAAAACATCGCGTAATCTTACATTTTTTTCTTTTCCTGGTTTTATATTTAATAAACGCATTGCCATTTGATTAATGACAATAACTTCATCATTATTATTTTCGGTTACACAAACAGGTAGTGGAATAGTATCTATAAAACTCGACCAGCGTTCACAAATAGAACTGTCTGTATCAATTGCATTCTCGTTTGGACTTTGTTGGCCTGCAGTATATTGAATACTTTCAATTCGTATTGCCTTATTGCCTTGATCTAAATAATACCTCCATTCAAAATCGTAACCATGAATCTTGTTTGCTGATATAACTACATCACCACTATGCAACGCTCGGTTGATTAGTTCAAAATGATCATCAGGTAATAGTCGATTCATTTTTGATATCTTTAAAACCTTTAATAACAAATGAGATGTCTTATTTGCCTTAATAATTCGCCCATCAAATCGACACACCAACTCAATCGGGCCTGAGGCCTCAGATCTTTCACCTAGATTTAAATCGAGTTTTTTTATCCCACTTAGGAGTGAACGTGGTTTTATAGACATGGTATTGACAGGAACCAAGTGCTGGAGATTAAGCGCACAAATGTCGATATCTGTGCAATATAAATATCACGAGCCAAGTCACTTTAATCCAACTCCAATTCATTGATTAGAGATGAATTTTAGCGTCTACACTCAGAAAAACAGTGATCGAGTAGAGTGAGTGAATAATTTAGCGTACAAGCCGTATGTACAGATTCACCAAGAGATAATTTATTATTTTAAATAACTTACGACACTTCAATGAGTTATCAAGCAAATACAAAAATCCTCACATCTTGATAAAAAACGTGAGGTTTTTCGACAATTTTACTTAAATACTATGGACCGTACTGAAATGGAGATGCCAAGCCGGCCTTTCCTGATTGATACCATTCTATGCCATTATCATGGTACCGAGCACGTTTTGACTCATGCACAACAACAGGATTACCCGGCGCCACTGCTAAGGGATGATTGGTAACAATGACTGGCTTACCATCTTCACCTTCGATGGGATACATTTCATTTTCACCAACACCATCAATTACTAGATGTTTCTTAGTACCAGTGCTTTCAAATGAAATTTTCGCTTTCTTTGCACTGATTACTTCACTCACCAAACTCGCAATAACACTTAAATGTCCACCGCCTTCGCCACTCCATAGAGAACAAATTGCATTAAACTGAGCATCATTAGCACTTTCATCAACATATAACGCCAACCGCCAATTACCTTTGGTGAGATTTCCAGGTGCGTGTAACCAAACTCCGACATTGATACCATCTAAATTAACATCATCACAGTGGCCTTTTTCAATGTGCCATCCAACGATGGCCTCACAATAGCCTATGGTTGGATCTTTCAACAAAATACAAGGGCACAAATTTTCACAGGTACAAGACTCAAAATAGTTACCTTCAACTTTCCAATTCGTTATTGCCATTGCTTACCTCGCTACGACATATATCAACATTTTACTAATAAGACGATAGCATATCACTTGCAGCGACCATAGCCTGGCATAACTATGCTTGTTCAATGCTTCTCACAACATAACCAATAAGCAAAATAGCTTTACAGTCTATATATAAATTTTCAGTAAAATCAGTAATTTGTCTATATATTTTACAGCTATTTTTAAATAATTTTATTATTCAGCTATGCTCAAGAATGCTTTCCAAAATCGCTCTCCGTCAAATATGATTTCATCGGATTTCCCTATCGCATCTTTAAGCCAGCAAGACAAAAAGATTGTTGTAAGTGGACTATTTACTGTGGCTGCCATTGGCTGGCTCTACATGTTTTACATGGCCTGGGCTATGGAAAATATGCATCTGATTGATATGTGGATGCCACCACATGGTGGTGTTCGCCCATGGACTGTTTGGGATTATTTTATGCTTTTCCTAATGTGGCTGACGATGATGCTAGCTATGATGACTCCAACTGCGGCGCCAATGGTATTGATGTTTGCAACAGTAAATAAACAAAAAAAGCTTAAACAACAACCTTATGCGCCCACATTTATATTTTTAGCGGGTTACTTGGTAGCTTGGGCCATTTTCAGTATTGTTGCATCGGCAATTCAATGGCCTTTACACGAGAGTGGTTTACTTAACCCCATGATGAATAGCCGCAGTTATCTAATGAGTGGCGGAATATTGATCGTGGCTGGCTTATATCAATGGACGCCGATGAAAGATGTATGCCTACACCAATGTCGTACACCGCTTGGATTTTTGATGACTGCGTGGAAAGACGGCAAGATAGGAGCATTCAAAATGGGTTTACATCATGGCTTATTTTGTGTCGGTTGTTGTTGGGCGCTCATGGCTGTTTTATTTGCTGTCGGGGTAATGAATATACTTTGGGTAATACTCATAACAATCTTTGTATTACTAGAAAAAATATTACCTATTTCACCTAAGTTAATGCGCACGATTACAGGTTTGGCGCTAATTATATGGGGAAGTTACTGGTTAGCTCTTTATCCCTGGTGAACTGTTTGTCTTAAGGCACAAATTATTGGTTGAGTCTCTATCCTGGGTAACATAGCTTCAACCTCGTACAAATTTGCTGGGTAACACTTTATCCTTGGTTATATAGCTTCAATCCCGCACAATTTTACTGGCTAAGTCTCTATCCCAGTTGATCTGTTGTCTTAAAATACAAATTAATTACGTCACTGAGCATGCAATTCCACGATAAAACGGCTTGTAAGCTACGATATTCATTGCAATAAGAATTATTATTTAGCTAATTATTCTATGTAATAGAACATTTTATGCTAAATATCTTCGACTTAGAGCCCTGAAGCGTTATGATTCATATATCTTTATTTGATTGCAGCGAAGCATGCCATGCCGCTAACTAATCACTCGATATAGGAGAACGCAACATGTTTGGATTAGGTGGGAAAACTAAGGACTTTAAAGCAACTATAAAAAATACAGGTCAAACATTCGACGTAAAGGGTGGCATTAACTTGTTACAAGCAGCAAGAAATGCTGGTATTGAGTGGCCATGTGACTGCAAAGTTGGCTCATGTGGAACCTGCCGAGCCAAACTAATAAGTGGTAAAGTCAAAGAACTAACAGATTTTGCATACACACTTGATGGCGAAATGTTAAAAGCTAATTACATATTAGCTTGCCAAGCAAGATTAAAGACTGATGTCGAAGTTGAGGTAGATTTTGATCAGGGCGCGATTAATCCAGATTACAAATCATAACATCACATATCTCTAAATAAAGCGTGATAAGCAAAGTTTACCGCGCTTTTTTATTTAAAATGTGAATGTATTTTTGAAACAGTGTCCAAACTTGTCGAGTAAGTGCATACAGCACCATGTGGTGTCAAATTATTTGTTCCATAGGTGATTTTTAGAACAATAGCTTTTTTTCAATTTTCCAAAATAGATGCTAATCCGATATTTATTCTTGTGTTAGCAATCATCAATGGCTTGATTACAAGCATTCTACTTGAAAATATTTTATTAGCGCGCAAGGGAATGGCTTTTAAAAGTGCCTTGAATACCGCCATGTGTATAAGTTTTTTTCCATGATCTCTATGGATAACACAATGAATATTACCGACTATTTTCTTACCGGGGTGCCAAATTGATTTGATGGGTGATTCCAATAATGCTTATAGTAGGGTTTTTAACACCTTGGCCATATAATTACTGGCGTTTAAAAAAATTTGGCCAAGCCTGCTGCCATTAAACTATTTTGCTATCTTCGAGTAACTCAAGTTCACAGAACCAGTTTCAACTACTATGGGAAAAGCGTTTTGGTCCTTTTTTTCTCACTCAATTCTTCGGCGCATTTAATGATAATGTCTTTAAAAATGCACTTTTTATACTAATCGCTTTTCAAAGTAGCTATTCAGGATCTGCTGACTCTAACAATATTATCAATCTAGCAGCCATCCTTTTTATATTACCTTTTTTTCTTTTCTCAGCTACTGCTGGCCAGATAGCAGATCGGTTTGAAAAGTCCAGTCTGATTAGACGAATAAAGCTAGCAGAAATTGGAATTATGCTGCTTGCAACAGTTGGATTTTATTTCAAAAATATTCCCTTACTTCTAATCACCCTATTTCTTATGGGCTTCCAATCATCTTTGTTTGGTCCGATTAAATATTCGATTATTCCACAACACCTAAAAAAACAAGAGCTTGTTGGTGGCAATGCACTGGTTGAGTCCGGAACATTTATCGCAATATTGCTGGGAACTATGCTTGGTGGAATTCTCATGGGTATTTCGACTAACTCAAAAATGTTAGTGCCCTGTGTTTTATTAACTCTGTCTGGTTTAGGTTATATAAGTAGTTTAAAAATTCCTATAGCTCCAGCAGTTGATCCACAACTTAAAATTCAATGGAATTCTCTAATCGAAACTTTTCACAATTTAAATACTTTAAGAGAAAGCAGAACCGTTTTTCACTCAGTTTTAGGCGTCTCATGGTTTTGGTTTTTAGGTGCAACTTATATCACTCAATTACCTAATTTCACTCGTCTTTCACTAGGAGCTAACGAACAAGTTGTTACATTTTTCCTAGCTTTATTTTGCATCGGTATCGGGGTAGGTTCACTTTTGTGTGAGCGTCTCTCCAACCGAACCATAGAGCTAGGTCTGGTGCCAATTGGTTCTATAGGTCTAACACTTTTTGGTGCCGATATATTTTTTGCCACTACACTACAAGCTTACACTGAGCTCATAGGTTTCCAGGAATTTATTTTAATAAAATCAAACTGGCGGTTAATTATCGATATTTTCTTGCTTGGAGTATTTGGTGGTATTTATATCGTGCCTTTATATGCCCTAATTCAAACACGCTCAAACCCAAGACGGCGATCGCGAGTCATCGCAGGAAATAATATTCTAAATGCGATATTTATTGTTACCGCAGGTTTGTACGCAATTTTTCTGCTTAATGCTGGATTAACAATTCCCCAACTATTTCTTGTGGCAGCAATATTAAATGCTGTTGTCGCGCTGTATATCTACACACTCATACCTGAGTTCTTTATGCGTTTTGTAGTATGGATTTTGGTTCATCTTGTATACCGTGTGAAAAAAATCAATTTAGAAAATATACCTGAAGAAGGACCAGCAGTAATTGTATCAAATCATGTTAGTTTGATGGATGCGCTAATTATTGGTGGATGTGTGCGACGGCCAATACGTTTTGTTATATATCATAAAATTTTTAATATACCCTTTTTACGTTTCATATTTAAAACTGCAAACGCAATTCCTATCGCGCCTACAAAAGAAGACCCAGTGCTTTTAGAACAAGCTTATGAGCAAATTGCCACAGAACTTCGCGCAGGTAATCTGGTAGGTGTATTTCCAGAAGGCAAACTAACATTGGATGGCCAGATAGGCACTTTCAAGCCGGGGATTGAGCGTATACTCAAAGACACGCCTGCTGTGGTTATACCCATTGCATTAGATGGGCTATGGGGCAGCTACTTTAGCAACCGATATGGCAAGCCTATGCGAGGATTACCGCGAAACTTTTGGCGTAAAATAAATGTGATCGCTGGAAAGCCTGTAGACTCAAGTACGGCTAATGCGAAAATACTACAAAAACAAGTAACTATACTACTGAAGCATAAGACCTAGCTAAAAATCACATATGGTAGAATCACAAATACAAGGTATAATCTACTTTATTCTTTATAATTTTCATGTTGGTATTTAGCTTATGCCTATCTATCAAGTTAGTCACTACTCTCTTGATGAACTCTCAATACGTGCTATCCGTAAGGTACTTCCGTATAAAAAATATATCATAGACGATTTTATTAAGCATATTGAAACCTATATTCAAGATTATTATGCCGTTGTCAAAAGTAGACTTGAGATTCCTAAAGCTAATACTACAGCGGAGCAACTTGAAGACACGGCGCATAATATTAATCAAGTACTTAATAATCTTCAAACATTACCAACGTTTGGAGTTCCACTACTAAAAGCTAAGGCATCATTTTCTGGTTTAGGATACTTACCTGAATTACTTGATCGTACACGTACAGATCTTATGCATATACGCGATATTATAGATTGGACAGTAGATAATATTCGAGGCGAAACGAAGGATGATGCGCTATATCGTTTACGTATATTAGTTTCAAACATTGCTACTTTTTATAAATTTAAATTTAATAAAATTCCATTGACTCATGATAAAGGCGAATTTATGCAAGTGATGCGTATTATTTTTTTAGATATAGACGAACCTTTTTCTAAAGTTCTTGTTCAAGAAGAAGTTGATGCAATACTTGAAGCTGATCTATCTATAAAATATTAGCTAAAGCAAATTCATACAAATATAGCAATCACTAATTGCTTGAACGAATAAATTTATTCAAATTATAAGTTGCTAAGCATTGATCATCATTAGTCATATTTTTTGCTAGATTTCGATACACATCTGGTAGTTGTCTAGGATTAATAATTTTAACTTCTGAATCATCATATTGCCTCACATACGTATTAGGGCACACTACTACATCATAAATTGAAATATTTTTTTCGAACTCTGTTGTATAAAATTATGCAGCATTGTGCGTGTTTTTTTATATATTCTACAGAGTTTCTATCAATTGCATAGCCGTTAAGGGTTAATTTTTAATTTTTATATTCAATATTCGCTTCGCCATTTTCTGGTGGTGGTAAAAAAATTACATCGACAAGCAATAAACCAAATTTGCACATATTATGTACTTGCGTAAATATTCACTAATTTTTATACCGCGAAATACTCGTAATTTGATATCAGTAGAAATATTCTAAATGTATTCGGATACCAGCCTCTCTCCTTGCTTGCCATAATGCAAAAAACCTAATTCTTAGAGAAATTGTCTATTTTTTAAATAGACAATCACTACTGAAATTATGAACAGCACAAACATTATCAATGGCACCGGGGGCAATTCTTCAAACCATCGATATCATTCAAGCAAAATGAATACGAATTATATACGAATTATTAAATAATAGGTTGGAAACTGGTCACTCAGCTTTGTTTGAATAGTATGGTCTATAATTTGGCTATCGTTACTGGATATCTTTTGACTCGATGTATTCGAAACATCCACATTTGCTTTCGCCATACCTGCACCATTCTATTATCTACACCATTAATTTATGGCGTAATTCATAGCGTTAAGTTTTTACATACGATATCACTAGGTTTTTTCAGACCAGCGACAATAAGATATGTCAATTTTTGTAAACTAGGTAGGATATTAAATTATTGCTTTTATCGCATTACTGTAATCGATGACCGATCAAAGATATCTGTATACTCTTTCATGAATTGTTCCGCCAGAGATTCAGCTTCACTTAACTCAAATGAATTCATATTGACAGCTCGGTTATCACGACGTTCGCTACCAAATGGAGGGTTCTGAGCCACTGCTGTTGCGGCCCACGCATAGGCATGTACCTTGTTAGGCGTGACACCTATTCCTCTGTTGTAAACCTCACTAAGAGCAAATTGTGCCGGCATATGACCTTCTCTTGCTGCATTCAAAAGACGGACATAAATTTCGGTGTTGAAATCCAGTTCATGCTGTTTTGCGTAGACCTCGTTTTTTACAGCTTCAGCACCTTTGTCGAGTTCGTCACTCGTAAGTTTCTCATCTCTATCTACACTATTTTTAAAAATGTCTAGCGCTTGTGTTGCTATATGCTCTTTTGTAAGTTTATTTTCACTTAAATCCTTCGCATATATTAAAACGGCCAATGCATAGCTTGCTTGTCTACTTCCAAGTTCTGCCGCTTGTTGCATTAATTTATATGCGATTATATAAGTGTCATCTAAAACAAAAGTGTTTGTTTGATTTTCTTCAAATATACGTCCATTATCAACTTCAATCTCACATCCTGCACAAAAATAACAGACACTAGTTTGATAAAGCCTTTCTGCAGTATCTAGCGCATCATCAGGATAATTGTTAACTTCTGCGACACATTGCTCAATGACCTTCATATTTGAGATTTGAGTAATATTGGATAGAACATTTTCAGCTGCAGAAACTAACGCTGAAGAGCAAATATAAATACTAAATAACAAAAGTGATTTTGTTATGATTTTTTGTATAGTCGCACAAAGTAAATCCATAGTGCGCCCCCAAAATTACAAACAACGGGTGGGGCACTATATCAAGTCATTAGCTACTTACTGCAGTGTTTGAAGATAGACGGAATAATTTATGGAATAGAAGGATGTAGTTTAGAACAGACTACGCGCATAACAAGTCATATACTCATATAACGCACTGAGAACTTTATATTATTACGACCCTATATCTAATGATAACAAGTTTAGATTCTCGAATTTAAATTAAACTCCAGCCTCTTGTATGAATCGATCCGCTTCGGCGATAGAAGCTTCCAACTCTTTAATTAACTTATCAGTATCAGCCTCTACTTGTACTAATTCGCCACGCAGCGATGCAATCGCCTTAGCATTAAGATTATGCTTTAGAAATAATACTTGGTCTCTAAACGGCTTTAAAACCGGCTCAATGCGAGCTTCAGCGCGCCGCATTGCCATAATTAATTGCACATATCGCTCTTTTGTATCAATAAGTTGTAGCTCACTCTTCCTGCGTAGATCTACGCTATCATATTGACCCAATTCTTGCTCCCATTCTTTGAATAAGGCTTTAGATACATCTTCGACTTTATTTATTCTTTTTTTGACCTCCTGTGCTCGTGCCTCGCTTTTTTGCAGCTCCTTATCAAGCATTTTATAGGTTTCCTCCAGATTACCGCCATCAATATTGACCACCGAGCTAAATTCTTCTAATGCAGATTGAAACTGGTCTCTTGCCGCCTCTTGGGATTGCTTTGCATCTTGAACACGATCTATCAAAATATCGCGTTTATGAAAACCCGCTTTTTCTAATGCACTATAGTATGCTTGAGAACAAGCTGATAAATATATTAGCGCAAATATAACTAGAAACAGCTTAAGGGAAGGTATTTGTAAGTGTTTCATTTTTTACAAATCAAACTTTTCATCATTTTTTTCAAATTATTACATGCTAAAGTTTACGGATTTCATACAAATATCTAAGTAGTATTAAACTTTAATTAAAAACAATAGTCTATTAAGCTACTTTAAAATATCTTGCTCTAAATAATGTTGGCTAGCAATAATAATTTATTATCTCCCAGTTTGGTAATCAGTATTCGTTACCCCTTATACAAACATTTTGCTATTGTGAGTGATCGCTCTATTGATGGGAAACCTAATCTAATCTCTCTTTCGTACCGAGCGGGTGCTGTTTTAGAAGAACCCTGGGACACCGTAGTCGGCAAATATCCTATCGAATTGAGTTCGATACGAGGTGGCGATAGTGCCGAGGTTGTACTAAAACGTGCACGTAATTATCTAAATAGTGAAATTAACTATAATTTACTAACATTTAATTGCGAACACTTTGTACGTCTAGTGCATGGCTTACCTGCTGAAAGTAGACAAGTAAAACGTGCCTTATATGGTGCGATGATTGGTACGGCCACATGTCTACTATTACCTAAAATTACAATCGCGCGTTTTGCTTTACTTGCCTCTGCTGGTGCAATTACTTCTTTAAAAAGTTCTTTACATAAATTTTAAAATAGTCACAATTCGCGCATCTTGTACAGGACATAATTTATAGTAAATTAATATTTTTTAATCTAGCTATTTTTTAATGTTTTAATGCTCTTATGTCTCGTGGTCTCTTTTTGGTTTCGCCTAGATTTACGCATTGCGGACAATCCTGCACTTATTACAGCAGTTAATGAATGCGATAAACTTGCTGTAGTTTTCATATTAGATAAACATGAAAATAATCAGTGGCCAATTGGAAGTGCCTGTAAGTGGTGGTTGCACTATAGTTTATTATCGCTTCATAATGACTTACGCGCCCGTGGATGTGATTTACAATTTTTAATTGGTGATCCTGAAATATTATTATTTGAGGTATGTGAAAGATTCAAAATTGATAATGTATATTGGAATCGTCTTTATGAACCAAATTCCATTGCGCGAGATAAACATATAAAGAATCAGCTTTCTTCCAATGGTATAAAAATAAAAAGCTTTAATGCTAGCTTACTATATGAACATTGGGACGCGCTTAAAGAAGATGGCACACCTTATCGCGTATTTACTCCTTACTGGAAAATGATGCAAAAACGTGGTTTGCAACTCCATATCAATAAAGACATTAAAAAATTTCCTACTCCAATAAAAATAACCTCAGAAAATCTTGATTTATTCGACTTATTACCTAAAATAAATTGGGCAAATCAATTTGAAAATAAGTGGGAACCTGGTGAGAAAGGTGCAAAAAATCAATTAACAAAGTTCATTAAATCTGGATTATCGAACTATAAGAATGGACGAGACTTACCAGCTCAGCCCTATACGTCAAAGCTATCACCTCACTTGCATTTCGGTGAAATTAGCAGTCGACAAATAATCAAACGTTTACTTGAGCGTGGACACAAAAATATTAAATATGAAAAACTGTATAAGCAATTTGAACCTTTTATACGTCAGCTTGTATGGCGAGAGTTCGCGTATAATTTATTATTTCATTTTCCTAAAACATCTACTGAGCCATTGAATACAAAATTTTCGCGATTCCCCTGGGCGAAGAAATACCAAAAACATCTGCTAGCTTGGCAAAAAGGAAGAACTGGCATTCCGCTTGTGGACGCTGGTATGCGTGAACTGTGGGTTACTGGCTGGATGCACAATCGTGTACGTATGATTGTAGGATCACTTTTAACAAAAAATCTATTGATACCTTGGCAAGAGGGTGCTAGATGGTTTTGGGACACTTTAGTAGATGCAGATCTTGCAAATAATACATTAGGCTGGCAATGGATTGCAGGCTGTGGTGCCGATGCCGCGCCCTATTATCGAATATTTAACCCTGTTTTACAGAGTAAAAAATTTGATCCCGAGGGACTATACATTCGCAGATGGGTGCCTGAATTAAATAAACTACCATCAAATTTAATCCATGCTCCTTGGGAAGCATCAGATTCTGAGCTTGCTAATATGGGAATTGTGCTTGGTAATCATTATCCAAAGCCGATTGTAGATCTTAAAACAAGCCGCACAAACGCATTGGAAGCCTATGAAAAAGTCAAGTAATACTTAGTACGTATTAATAGAGATACCTTCAACTCGTATTAAGTGTGATAAGGCCTCTTCTAACATCGAACGTGCTTGTGCAGTCGTTGCATGCAAATAGGCGTGCAAGGCAGCGTCTTCCGTATTTTCGTTTTCACACTCCGCACTATAAATTTCAAAAGCAACTAAATTCCTCACCAAATCTGTAATGTGCATGGGACATTCGCA
>JBFGJY010000019.1:0-38495 GCA_041576975.1 Gammaproteobacteria bacterium
GTGATGCCTAAATCTTCTTTATCGCCTAGCAATCCATCGGGGTCATAGGCTTTAAATGCAAGGCCTAAAACTGTAGCTACCGGACCGAGTGTGATATAGCGTTTTTCCCAATTGAGACGTAGACCTAAAACTTCCTTTCCTTCATGTATGCCTTTGCAAACTATACCAGTGTCGGGGATGGCCCCGGCATCGGAACCGGCATTAGGTCCGGTTAAAGCAAAACATGGAATTTCATCACCTACTGCTAAACGAGGTAAGTAATAATCTTTTTGCTCTTCAGTACCGTAGTGCATTAAAAGTTCTGCAGGTCCAAGTGAATTGGGCACCATCACGGTTACCCCTGCAGTGCCACTACGCGTTGATATTTTCATCACCACCGAAGAATGTGCGATCGCAGAAAATTCGAGCCCACCATATTTTTTCGGAATAATCATACCAAGGAATTTATTTTTCTTAAGAAACTTCCAAGCTTTAGGTGGCAAGTCATTGAGATCATGAGTAATTTCCCAGTCATCAACCATCTGACAAAATTCTTCTACTGGACCATCCAAAAAGGCCTGTTCTTCAGCAGAAAGCTCCGAGGTTTTGTGTTCTAGTAATTGCTCCCAATTAGGATCGCCTCGAAACAATTCGGCTTCCCACCATGCTGTACCGGCTTCAATTGCCGCACGTTCCGTATCCGACATTGGTGGCAACACCTTTTTAATGTAGGCAAACATGGGCTTGCTTAAGAATTTAATGCGTAGGCTAGAGACATTTATCAGCGTCAATAAGACGAACAGCGCCCAGATAATCGAACCTGCTACAACGCCCAAGAATCCAAATAAAGTCAGCAAGATAAGTGCGCCACCCAACACGAGTGTCCAGATTGAAAACGACCAGTTTGCTCTGGCCAAGCCAAACGCCAACCCACCTAGTGCCAGTAACCAAACAAGTAATGTCATTGAAAGTTCCTCCTGTTGAAAGGTGCTACATCATCAAAATTTGCTATGGGCATTGTACTCTAATAGACCGGAGTCCCGCGGTTACACGTACATGACAGATTGTCAGTTTATAAACTTTTTTAACGAAGAAAGGGATTTCTAGTGTAATTTGCTCAGATATGAATATTTACATTAATAAATATTTATAACTTATTGTTTAGTAATATTTTCTATATATTAAACTGGAATTACTTTAATATATAAGTGTACGCAAGAGTTTGTCCAAAACGGTCCACTTCAATTGACACTTCTAGTGTCGAAGATAGTTCTTTGACGGTTTGTAAAAACTGGCTTGGTTTAGATGCGGACACACCATTGATTGATTTGATAATGTCACCATTAAATAGACCAAGAGCTGCTGCACGTGTATTGGGTCGAATTTTGGACACCGTAAATCCAATCACTCGCTGGTCTTCCATCAGTGGCAAAAAGCCGATCTCAGATACCAGGCGTTGTCTCGCTTTTACATAATCCATTACCTCATCTCTAGATAAGGTAATCAGTTGTTGTTGAGGAATAGATTGTGAATGATGTGCTTGAAGAATCAGGTCACCTACGCTGTTGCGTAAATGCAGTGTGTGAACATTTCCCCCGCAACTTATTTTTGCAGAACCACGCAAAACATCGATTAGCTCGCAACCTTGAATCTTTTCACCCAATGCAAGTAGTTGCTCATTGCCTTGTGCATCTACAAACATTGCATGGGCATGGCTATCGCCTACGAATGTTCCACTCAACGTCCAATCTTGTTGGCTTGCATATGCGAATGAAACTAAAAAGCTAATAATTACCAACAAAGTAATTGCTGGCCATCCGCGTTTAGACAGGATAGAAGTCAATGGGGTAATTGAAGGTAAATGGTGGAACATCTTCTGCACCAAAATTGATTAGTTTTACCCTTTGCAACAATTTGCTTTCAAGCTGAGGGTTTCCTAATTCGCTGGATACGATACTGCAGTGCGTTACTTTTCCAGATGGAGCAATAGTAAGATTCAATACCACTTTACCTTGCAAGCTAGCGTCTTTTCGCAGTTCGCGGTTATACATTGTGAATAGACCGCTCTTATTTCGATCAAACGTAATCTGAATTTTTTCTAGATCACGAGTTTTACCATAACCAGAACCGTCTCCATTACCAGAACCTGCTCCACCGCCACTGCCAGTGCCACCTGCTCCACCAAGACCTGGCACACCACCAACTTGACCTGCAGAACGACCCCCTAACCCATTACCACCTGTATCTTTACTAAGACTCGCAGTATTAATTCCGCCACTGGCTTTACCATAATTCTTCGTCACCAGGGAACGTTGTACGGCTTTACCTTCCGAACCACTTCGATTTAATGAGCGCTCACCTAATGTCTTAACCGATGAATCATTTTTAAGATCCGCTAAGTCATCTTTCATTGCTAACAAGCCGGAGCTTGCTGCAATTTCTTTAGCAGATTTAGTTTTTACCGGTGCCTTTTTAGGCTTCGCTGCGGTCTTAATTGGCTCTTTCTTTGGTTTCGGCTTTGGCTTAACTTGTTGCTTAGGTTTAGGCTTCACCTTTGTCTCAATAGGCTTAACCTTCGGTGGTGGCGGAGGCGGAATTTCTACCTTAGGTATAAGCTTTACTAATTGTTTAGGATCTTCTTTCTCAGGTTCTTCTGGCTCAGGTAATGGTAAAAATGAAAACAAAAGAGATAAAAAAAGAACACTGGCTAACGACCAGCGTAGGAGTTTTCTAAAACGCTCCTGTGTTTCCTTTTGGATCGTCCACGGTAAATCGTGTGGGTAATATGAATTGGCAATCACTGCAGACATGTTAGGACTCTAGTTGGGTATCCTTTTGTATTACGGATAATGAAATTTTGGAAAATCCCGCATAATTCGCACAGATGCGCATAACTCGGTCTAGTACTTTATATGGCACTTCTTTATCGCCCATAATTGTAACTTCGCGCTCTGGGTCTTCTTCCGAAACCGGGACGACTTCATCTGCGAGCTGTTTTAATTTTGCAATAAAAATTGCCAGCTCATCTGAATCTTCTTTCATCACTTCTTCAACAGTTATAACTTCTTCGCCTTGTAAACGAACACTTTCATTGCTGAGCATAACTACTACAGATTCGTGCGGTATTGTCTCGGCAATTGATTCTGGCATTTCAATGCCTTTGGGATTGGGTAAAGGCGTAATATCAGAAGTATTTACAAGTAAGAAAAACACCAGGATTGTAAAAATATCCATTAACGAGACAACGTTAAATGGAGGCTGCTTTTTAGAGCGTCCGTGTTGACGTTCCATGCGTGCTAGTCTTCTTGTACCTACTGACATTGTTTTTATCCTTAAATAATTCGCCTAAACGGGAGCGTCACCTAACGAAATTTCTGGAAATAATTCAGCTCGTGTAAAGCTGCCATCTTCTTTTTCAATATCAATCGCGCGTACCGCATCCATCACAAGCACCAAATTCTCGTATTCGATTTCAGGCTCGAGCAAGATAGAGGCTGATATGGTATCTGGATATTTATATTTAATCGCTTGCAAAAACTCAGAAAGAGCTAGTACGTCATAGCCTTCTTCCATTTTTTCTATTATCGATAAACGACCACGATTTTTATCTTGTACAATCAATCGATCACTCTTGATGATTACTTCTAAGACAAGCTTTTTATCATCGGGCTTAACAACATTAGACTGTGGTGGCAGATGCAGCTCCAATATGGAGATTTTGGAAAATACCAACATCATTAGTAGGAAAGGCACTAGAACCACCATCAAATTCATGAATGCGGTAACGCTAAGCTCCGCATCATTCTTGGTGGAGCGATTACGCCAACGTCGTTTTTTATGCATTTCTATTTCACTCTTTATGCTGTTGCTTCAGCTGACTTGCGGTCTGTTACAAAATTTAGAACTTTTACAGATGCCATTTCCAGACTATCTACAATCTCGGTTGTTTTAGTCGTAAGCCATGCATGAATCAGCAATAACGGAATACCTACCATCAAGCCAAATGCCGTTGTATTCATTGCAACGGAAATATTTGCAGACAAGATGTCCGCCTTATCTGCCGGATTTGCTTCAGCGATCGATGTGAACGCACCAATCAATCCAATAATGGTTCCAAGCAATCCTAATAAGGTTGCGATATTTGCAAAGGTTGCTAAATAGTGAGTTCGCTTTTCTAGCTTTGGCAAGACTTCCATCAAGCCTTCTTCCATTGCAATTTCTACATCATCACGTCGGCGCGATGTCTTAGCACGCATAAATCCGTAATGAATAATACGGCTTACTGCGGCTTTTGATTTTTCTGCAAAGCCCATTGCTTGAGATAGATTTCCACTTTTTAATGCAGACTGTAACTTATTCCAGGCAAGTTGATTGCGGGTACGTGATGCAGATAGATATATATATCGTTCTATTGCGATTGCAATACCAACTCCTAACACAATTGCAATGGGGATCATAAACGGTCCACCCGATTGAAAAAATGAAACGACGGTTTCATATAAACTCATGCTTTGCGGCTCGGTTGCCATCATGGCCTGCGCTGCATCGGCAGCCAACATCTCTGTACCATCTGCCGCGATGATTTCTGACCCATTCTCTTCCATTGTCTTGCTCCTTAGCAGTTACGCTTCATAAATAAACACAACACTAGTTGTACTGTTCGTAATAACTCACTTTTCTTTTATGCACGTCCTTATCAATAGGTCCGAGCACTTCATCTATTAAACTTTGCAGTGGTTTGCCATCTAATTCACCCGGCTCGGGTGCTTTCCATGGCACAATCACAAGTGCTTTAGGTAATTCACGATTACCAATAACTGATATACCTTCGAGTTCCTGTGTTGGCTCTTCTGCAAGCACTGTAAAGCTAATCAACAACAAGACTATTAGAAAAAATATCCCTTTCAATTTACGTATGTTCCACATAACGTTAGCTACCTTGCTTTTTTAGTTGCGCCACCCAAGCAGTAACTTGTTTATCCTGCCCGCCGGTTAAATTTAAATATTCTTGGTAATGCTTTATCGCACAGTCTATTTTCCTTAAATACAGATCGCACAAAATACCCAGATTCAGATGGGCGTTTTGATAATCCGGATGTGCGGACAGTGCTTCTTTATAATGTTGCTCGGCCTTTTTAAAATCACCATCTTCGCGATACATAATAGCCAGATGATTAAGTGCATAAGAATTTTTAGGATTAATAGTCAACGCTTTTTTAAACGAGGCTCGTGCCATTTCTACTTCACCTAGTTCTTTATGCGCAAGCCCAATATTGACCCATGGTCCAGAAATACGTTTATCCATGCTCGCTACTTTCTTCATTTCTTTAATCGCTAATGCATAGTCTTTTGACCGCATATGTTTTAATGCCGTGTTATATGCTGTTGCCGTCTTTTGACTTACTTTAAACGTTGATTGTCCAACAACTCTTTCTGTCTTTGCAGTGGCTTTTGATGTCGAACTTGGTATTTTAAGTTTTGGCATATTCCCACAGCTACTAAGCATCAAAATGAGCAAGCAAACAGAAACATTAATAAATATTTTGTACAAGACTCTCACTCCTTTCTGCTTTTACATATTGCGCAGGTGCCAATATTGCTAACTCTGCTAAACTCTTTTCAATCCATTCATCATAGGCACCGTCGGTAATTCGCGTTACGTTTAATTCATAAGTTTCAATCGCCTGCTCTTCAAACGGAAAAGCTTGTTCTTCAAGTAAAATGTCATATTGTTCCAACTCTTCTGCTGAAAGTTTTGGTGGACGATCCGACTCCATAAGCGCCTTACTGAAGTCATGATAAATACGCGCTGTCCAATATGTTGCAGCAGTTGTTACTTGTTCCACTTTATATCTACTTGCAGCTTGATAGGCGTCTAATGCAATCTGCATTTGTTTCTTCTTGCGTTTAAGATTTTTCTTCAACGGATGAATTAAGAATATTTGGCTATAAGCTTCATATTCTGGATGTGCTAAATCTAAAGTCGCTGTTGCTGCCAAAAATTTTGTCCGATCACTACGTTCTGCGCCTGCCTTTGCATCAGCTTCTATTAATTTTTCTTGCCAATTTAATTTATCATCGAGGTACTTGCGCTGTGCATACATAGTGACTAATTTATGCATGGCTTCCATGGCAGGCTCAACCGGTCTTGGATGTTTTTCGATATAAGTAATTAAGCTTTGCTCGGCGCCAACAAAATCACCACCTTTGCTATAGAGATCCGCTGCTTGCAATCGCGCTTCACGTTGTAACGCAGGATCTTTTGCATCAGTACCAATTGCTGCGTACTCTTTTGCCGCTTTTAGGTGTTGGCCACCTTTATCATAAGAAACCGCTAACTTGCGTGTAACATCGCCTTGCAATTCGTGTTTAGGATAACGATAACGAAAATCTTCTAATGTAGTCGCTGCACTATTCCAATCTTCGAGTTCAAGTAAAGCTGCAGATGCATCATATTGTGCTGTTGCACGAATCTCGGCATCAGGCACTACTTTGCCAACTCTTAAATAATGCTGAACAGCAGCTTTTAGATCACCTTCTTTTTTACTGGCTTCGCCTTGTTTATACACTGATGCTGCTAACCTATCTTTGAGTGGATCACGTAAGTCATTTTTTGCTTCTACTCGTTGTAGTGCTTGCACATAGGCTTTTTCAGAGGCTGCATAATTGCCTGTATCAAAGGCAGAATGTGCCGCAACGGTCCAAGCTGAGAGCTGCAATTTTTTATCAGCATTTGGGTACTTTTGAATAATGACATTAGAGGCCTCAGTCGCGCGCTTATAGTCTTTGCGCGCATACAGCTCTTCTGCTGAAACCGTCATTACCTTTGGAACTTCGGGATGTTCAGGGAAGTTCTCACCAAACCTGAAACTACTGTCAATTAGATTGGTTTTAATTAAGGTTTGATTAGCTGAATTCTTTTCAAGTTTCAGCCACTCGTTATACGCGATGATCGCAGCGTAACCTGATTCTGCAGACTTAGGATGTTTTGCGTATCCATATGCAGTTTTTTCGTACTCAGTTACTGCATTTTTATACTGTTTAGTTTCATAGAGTACTTCAGCGAGATAGAAATTCATCTCGGGTGCTTTTTCATCTTGCGGGAAAGATTCTAGATAGGCGTTATACCATGTTGCAGCTTCGTCATAATATTCTCTGGGCTTACGTTCTTTTTGTGCTACGGAATGATAGTGCTTTGCGAGATCAGTTATTGTCGATTTAAGAAGTACAACAATATCTCCCGAGGCCTCGATATCATTATGTGCCCAATATTCAGACTTTAAACTGTAATCAACAACAAATTGTTTTTTTGCGCGTAAAACCTCTGAGGGAAATTCACCTTTCTGATATGCCTCGATTGATTTAATTTGAAAATGTGGCGCCTTAGGACTGAACTTATGGGTTTCTACAAATTCGCGATAAGTATTGGCTGCATCACTCCAACGTCTTTTTTCTAAATTCTGTTCGCCTAATCTTTCATATACGAGTATTTCATAAGGCTTTCTGCCTGACTTATTGTAAAAGCCTGAAACTTCAGTTGGCCCACCAAGATAACCAAAACTCAGGCCTGTTACACGCAAGGTGTCATCAATGAGTTCTTGATCAGGCCTTGATAGTTGAGCGATTTGTTCTTTCTCAACCCCGGTTTTTAATAGCTCTTCAAGTACATTATTGAATGAAGGAATTGCTAAATCGTAATCAACTTGCTTGAAGTGGGCCCATCCATGTTTATAAAGTGAATGTATGTAATATTCACTCTCTGGGCCACGTTTGATCACAGACTCGTACGCAGCTTCAGCTTGTGAATACTTCTTATCAACAAATAATATTTCTGCGCGCCGAAATTGAGTTTCAATATAATATTTTGAATCAGGATATTCGTAGACTAATTGATCTAATACCTTTATTGCTTTTTCACGTTGGTCAGTTACCTCATAGGCACGCGAGAGTTGGTATAAAACTCGGTCCCTACTCGCATAATCCTTATGGTTTTCCAATACATCTTCATATAGCTTAATCGTTTCTCTAAATGTCGTCGCATCCGGAGCTTTGACTTGTTCAGCCAAGTAATCTTCAGTTTCTTCCATGCGTAGATCACCCAATCTGCGCATCACCTCTGGATTGATGTCCTTAGGGTTCTCATCAATTAACTTTCGGTACTGATTTATCGCTTTGCTGCGACTACTTACCACTGGTACATCTTTCTTTACTTCTCCACGATTCTTGCTGAGACCACCGATGGTATGTTTCCCGCCAAAGCTTCCACACGCAGCCATCATCAATGCGATGACTAGCATGATGATTATTCTAGAAATTTGTCTAGCTCGGCTCATTATTGATCCTGCTCTTCAGCTGCTTTGGGTTGTGAAGCGGCGTGATCGTATGCTGTTGCCAATGCAAAACGCGCATGTTTTTCATAGCCCACTAGAATATTTTCTCGACGTTTTAACTCTTTAACTGCGACATATTCTAAATAACGTGACTGTGCGGCAAATACACGATTAACAATAGGAATAAGACGTTTAATTTCTTTTTGTAATGCAAGAATCCGAACCTCAAACTCATCAAACTTATAAACACTTTCACCTATAGCTTCTTTGATTGAAACGCTTTTACCTGGTGTAACTAATAAATGTTGATCAATATCAGAAATATCCTGCCTATGCTCCCATTTCCGATCTATAAATTCACTATGAACTTGCCATTGCATAACTCCTTGCATCAAGGCAAGCTTTTCTCGCATTTTTTTAATTTTATTATTTTCTGGTTCTTGTGCCTCTAATTTCTCTAAACGTTTGGATAATTTTTCTATTTGATAAAGCTTTTGTTTTTCCTCTACAGTTGCTAGATTGATAAACTCATTATCTTTTTCAATTTCATTGAGAACGTAAGATAGTTTTTCACGTTGCGTTTGTAACTTATCAACATCTAGTTCGTTTAGCCTTTTTTGCACAAGTGGTAAATATTTTTGATATCTTGCCTTTCGAGTATCAAGCATAGTCATATAGATCGAAATATTCTTATCCCAATGCTCTAAATTCTTTTTAAGGTAAAGTAAATCACGAAAGTTTTTTAATGCCTCATGAAATTCATGTTCTGCCAACAGCTCAGTAAAATATTTAACTTCAGGAATTTCAGGAAGATCTCTTAATGACCAGAACCAACCCATTTGGGGTCCGCCTTTTGTGCGTTCTAACAAAGCATTTACCAATGCACCTTGTTCTATCGCATTTGCGGATATAGCTAGCTCTTGTGATTCGTTTAAATAAATTTCTGCAGCTTGTTCATAGGCTTTTACTGCGCGCCCATTTAATCCCATTTCATTATATGCATAAGCGAGCGCCAATATGCCTTCTTGTACTTCGGGGTGATAAGCACTGCGGTTGCGTAGTTCCATCAATGGTGCGAGTGCAGCTTCGTGCTCATTCGCTTCTGCATTCGCCCAACCAATTCCTAATAAAGCCAAATTAGAATACAGACCCTGTAAGCGTACTCGTTCCAAATATTTAATCGCTTCTGCAGGCCGATCGTTTTGAATTAAGGTAAGTCCTGAAGCCAGATTGGCTTTGTCTCTAAGTGTTCTAAACGCTTCTGTCTTAGCCTTAGTTTTTCCAACATTTCTTAGATACTCAATTCCTTTATCTACATTACCGCGTTTAGTGTATGCCACACCAAGATTGTAATTCGCATATTGGCGATAGCTCTTGGGCCCTTTCCATTTTGTTAAACTAGATATCGCATCATCATATTTTCCTTGTGCGAGGAACACTTGCCCCATTAACAATTTCAAATCACCAAAGATGCTTTCCTGAACTGGTCCTTGAACATTTGCTAAAAACCCAGCGGCCTCATCTAAGTATCCGCGCTGAAAATAGATCTTTGCCAAATAGTAATATGCTCTATTTTTAATACTATCTCTTACATTACCTTGAAGCAGTTTTTCAAATATCCTGGAAGCTTCTTTATGTAAACCATAAGAAAGATCAATTCCACCCAATAGCAATTCATCTTCAGGAACATGATGAGATGTTCTATTTAAATCGCGTGCTGCTAGGAGATGAACGATTGAAGTAAAGTAGTCTTCCTGGTAAAAATGAAATAAAACTTCACCATAATGCAAGTCTTTAATAATATTGGGTTGTTGCAAATTCGCATTCGATGAACTTGAAAAAACAAATAGCATACAAATGCAAAAAGCCAAGTTAATCTTGGCTTTAAGATTCTTCACCACTCTTATAAAAATAGCGGTTAACATTTACTTACTTATTCCCACTCTTTAACAACAAAATCAGGCTGATGTTTAGGAGTTCGGTCTGTAATTTTTAACTCTAGATACTTAGCGCCCAGTCCTTTGTCGATGATGCGATTAGCGCCACGCTTAAAATCTCTACCTTTTGGGCCTCGCCCTACAAAATATGCAATGAGTTCATGTTCACCCGAAGGTAGATTGCCAATATAAATTTGATGAACACCGCCGCGTAATAAAGCATCAACTTCGCGCTCAGTATAGAGATAATTTGCAACTACTTTTTCATTCAACATAACTTGCACAGAATCCAAATCGAAAAAGTCGCCAACATCTACAGATACATAAACTGCTACTTGTGTGCTAGATGGGTACAGTAATTCTTCTTCAAGTATGTAAAGGTCACGATTTAATTCAAGTACTTCTTGTTTTAGTACTTGTATTTCTTGATCAAGATTTTGGAAATCTTGTTCTTCGTTTACACCTACATCAACAATATCTGCAGTTGCTGCATTCACATAAATTAATATGGCACAACAAATGAATAAGATTAGCTTTCTACTCATAATCGAACTCCATATACGATTTTCTACTGACATTTTTTAGTACCATGCTGAAAAATAGAATTGAATTGTTGCTGCATCAAATGTATACCCGCTACCCAAACTTCCTGTATCTGTAACTGACTTAATGCCTGAATAATCGTCATAGTCATAATCCAAATATTCGACCGCGAGATTGAGAGACCCTGTACGCAAAAATTTGAAATCTTTAAATAGGTCATATCGAATTCGAGCACCTATGGAATAACTATCAAATGTACTCAACTCCTTGTCCCGCGCCATGTACTTCATTGGGGTACTAAAATTGTCGCTATAAAAACTCGCCTTATCCTGGGTGTAATAACGTCCGTAAATATCAGCAACCCATTGATTTCCAATATATTGTGAGTAATTTAGGTCTATGATATGCGCGCGAATATCCCAAGTGTCCCTATAAAACCGATAACCGAGAGAGGTAGAGGCACGATGCTGCCAATATTTAATGCCTTTAAGGGCAAATGCTTGACCTGTGCGAGTGTCCGGATATTTTTCTGAGCCACTACCGAGTGAAACTCCATTTACGAACACAAAACGATATGGGTTATTGAGAAACCCTTCTTCTACTGCGGCTTCATAATCAAACCTCAACACAGAAGTTTCAGTAATGACTTGTGAGATACCTGCACGAAACAAATAACGATCTAAATCTTCCTCGAAGCTATCGAGGTCATTGCGTCCCACATCATCTTTACCTATCGAAGCACCAAGGTTAATTTTAGTCATTGCTCCAAACATTTCATGCGAAACATCGAAGCTTACAGTATCCGATTGATAATCCTCTTCATCACTATGTGTATAGGAAAGATCCAAGATAGTATTATCACGTAAATATGCACCACCAATGGTGTATTCATCACGATCTTCACTGTATTTACTTGCACCTGCTAAAACATCTGGTGAGGCACCACTGATACTGTCGTGATGATATCCGCTATAAATAGAAAATTTGCCAGCATAGTTTTTTCGCACTAACAAAGTAACGCCATCAACTTCTACACCGCCCCCGTCATAATAGTTATAGCCCACATCAGTACGTTCTTCTGGTAATACTTCTGCAAATACGTTTTGCATGCAAAGCATGCCTATAACAACAAGCAGTAGCTGTTTTATTTGATCTGTCATATTCATAGATGTAGCTAAATCCACAAATTAGTTGCAACCACAACCGCCACCATGCGCATAACCCGCACTTCGTGCGCCTTCACGTATATTAAAAACATGTTGTCGATATTTATTCGAAAGCGGATCTTTATTAAAACTCATGATTGGGTCTGCTAAATATTCACGTTCATAAGGTGCAACCCATGGCTCAATTTTAGGAATACTAGGTAATCTAAAAGATGAACATGCGCCAATATGTAGTACACAGGTAATGATTAGTACTTTTAACAACAATTTTTTAAATTGAAGATGACCCATTTTCATTCCTTTCGTAGTGCTTGTATTTGACGGTAATAACGTTCAACGTAACCATCTTTAAAACCTCGATTGATATGACGAATTTTTCCACTGCGATCGATAATTATCGTGGTAGGCATAGCATCAATTGAAAAATTTTTACTTACGATCTTCTCTTCATCAAACAAAATAGGAAAGTTTACATTTAGTTTTCTTGCTAAATGCATTGCTTTGGATTGGTCTTCATCTAAATTGATTCCTAATAATTCAAAATCATAGGTATCTAATGATTCATGCAATTTATTTAGATGTGGAATTTCCTCTGCACACGGCCCACACCATGTGGCCCAAAAATTCAGCATCACCACACGACCTTTAAATTCGCTTAACCTAATGTTCTTCCCTGAAGCGCTTTTCAACACAAAATCTGGCGCTACATCTGCCTTAATATTTGCAAATGAACCAACACTAATAACGCATAAGACTAATGTGATAATGCATGTGTAACACAAAATAAGTTTTTTACTCATGTCTGTCCCTTTCATGAATGTCTGCAGTAATTAAATTAATAGTCCATATTAAAAAAACACACCCAGATTGGCTGAGATTTCAAAGTTATTTGTGAATTCGTTATCTCCTAATAAATCTGTTTCATACACAATATCTCGCACATCCAAACGCAAAGACAAAAAATCAGTAGGTAGTACTTTGAAGCCAAACCCTACGTTGTATGCAAACTCATCTTCTTCGTTAAATTCAACATTGCCTACACCAGTCATCAGGTAAAAGCTACTAGTCATTGCAAAATTGCGGCCCAAAAAGATTTCGCCCGGAAAAATGTTGTATCCAATTGAAACGCTGTAATAAGTAATTTCTTCATCTTGCAAGATATTGAAAGTGGTAAGGTTTTCTAATGTTTCATCTGAAGCTTCAGACATGCCATAAGCACCTTCAACAAAGAAGTCCTCTGTGATGTGATAGGCAACTCTCACACCATATGCAGGTTCAGTGCCAAAGTCTTCAACATCTAAAACACCGTAGTAGCTTGTAATTTCAAAGTTTTCAGTATCAATGCGTGGCACATTAATTTCGCGACGATAGATATCAGGTTCAATTACCTGCTCCTGTCTAGATTCAGGTTCAGGCGTATCGTCTTCAGCAACAACTGGCTGCAATACGAGAGTCAGTAGTAAAACCAAATAAAATTGAACTTTCATACGGCATTCCTATGAGTTAAGCATCAGAAAAAAAACGAAACTCCTGCGCTTATTTCATCAAACTCATCATTTCTATCATCTTCAGATAAAACGATGTAGTGACGATAATCTGCACGCAAAAAGAATCTACGAGTTAAATAATAACGGGTACCAATACCAAGATTTGCTAGATCATCTTCTGTATCGATATCCTGTATTAAGGCACCTTTGGGTTCATTTTCAAAACGACCATAGCCAATAGTGAAATGAGGAGAAATACGCCAGTCTGGAAACGGAATTGAAACTAAATTAACTGCATAGATATCCGAACTGGATAACTTGCCTGCAACTTTTGATGCTTGAAATTCTAGAGCAACATTTTCAGTAAATTTATATGCAAGCCTTGCAGATACAATTGGATCACTATCGAATTCTCCAGCTGAAATTCCAAACTCTATACGGCGATGTAAATAATCGTCGTATAAAACATCTCTAAATGATTTTGGAATTCCAGCAACAGTCAGTGTACGCTCCATTTGTTCACGACTTACCCAACCAGTTTTATTACGATCGGTTTTAACTTTGAACCAATCGGTTTTACGTTTCATAATATCTACCCAAGCATGACGTTTGATGACATGAAAAATTGGATAGCCTCTACCTGGTCCGGTATGTAACTCAACATAGGCATCGACAATTTTTACTCGCTGCCAATCATTATCTGCAAACGTAGATGAAATCGGTGCAATTGTAAGAACCAAAAATAAAAACACGCTAAATAAGTTAGTTATAGATCTCTTATCTGCGCAGCTGTAGTTTTTAGTAATTGACATTGATGCTGCTTACAGTCCGCAGGTTGCCGCAAGTGCTGCGTTAACACATAAACTAAAGGGTACGCCTGGGTTTGTAATGGCTGTTCCACAAGGTGAACCATCTGTAGGAGCAGAGACTGATCTCCATTCAACTATAGCGTTGTAACAGGCATCTCCTTGTGTGAGGCGTTTTCCACCACCATGAGGTGTGCCATTCAATAAAGCTGCTTTGTTAAGCAATAAATTATTGTTCAGTGTTCTTGCTTCAACAGATGTAAAGTTCACCATCATTTCAGGTGAACCCAACGCGGCGCCTGGATTTAATCCAAACCCTCCTGCAGGCGCACCATTGGGTAAGTTATGACATCCCGCTTGTGAACATGAACCACCGGTTGCATTTACAGTTTGAAAAATGGGGTCTATACATTGTTCATATTGATCGATACATAGCGTTTGACCGCTATTTGGTAACGGTTCATTGGAGGCATCATCACAGCCTTGTATTAGACATAAAGGTGCTACTGCGGCTAGTAGCACCAGCCGCATTAGATTCACGACAAACCTCTGTTTTAACTATTAATTTAGACAGGTTGGATTACTAGCAGCACCCATGCTAATCCAGGTCAAAATAGTGTCATAGGAGGATCCTGGACCAGTGTCTGAGAATACCGGCTGAGTGGCAGTGTTGTTAGGATCGTCTGGGTCTACAAGGATTTGTGGATGCGGCAAATTCGGCGCAACATTGTCTGACTTAGGCCGTAATATCAAATCATTATTTGGCGGATCACAAAGATTATTAATCATGGCACTCGTTACGTTAAAATCACCACTTTGATTTCCAGTAAGAACAAAACGATTAAATCCATCATCATCACTAGCCCCATCAGCAAATTGTTGAGGGTCAATAGTAGATTCCCCACTCATTCCTGATGGTTTATGACAAATCATGCATTCGGCTTTCAATATCGGATGTATGTCTTGGTTAAATACAGATCTACTTACTCCTCTTGAAGAATAAATATCATTACGTACAACATACTGACCATTTACTAATTCATATGGCTCATTGGTGTATTGCGCACCAATATCCGCCCAAGTGGAGATGAACCATTTTTCGTCATCTGACAACATAGATGCATGATCTGTAGGACCAACGTCAAGGAAATGACGTAATTCAGTATTGTAAATTGTCTCAATAAGATGGCTTGTTCGAGAGCTGTTTGAAGAATTGCCAACTGTTACTAATTTAGGTCCACGAGGAAAAATAACTATTCCGTTTGCCTTCACAATTGGCGGTACTGGATTACCATTTTCGTCAACTTTAAATGGCCCGCGTAACAACTGATCATAAGATATTACATGTCCTCCGTTACCGGATAAGCCACCTTCAAGCGTTAAGCCAGCAGAAATTGGATCACTCAGTAAGCTATTACGGTGACAATTTGTACACGTATTTGCTCCACGGTCTTTGTCCCATAATGGTTGAATATGCATAACATAATCAATTCTTCCATTATCTGGTACAGGCGTTGTTAGATTTGCAAGTGAAAATGTGAAATTAGGCTCTAAACCATTTGACCAGTATTCAGCAAACACTAAGTCTTTTGAGAGGCTTGGTGCCGATTCATTGTTCAGTCGTGCACGAGTTTCAGCCATCGTCTCCTCACCCATAGCATTGGCATGATTTCCTGCAACGGGTGCCACATTAATCGAACCAAGTGAACGACGTGGTGAGTGACAACCATTACATGTTCGTACCTCTCCGGCACGCACTTGCAGCCAGTTCGTATGGGTTTGAAACGCACGTCCAGCTTTATCCAGCACAGCGATCGTAAGTGCAGTATCAGCTGGCGCCTTTAATAACATTGAACCATCGGGCTCAACGGGTACATAACCGACGACTTCTTGCATTTCAAAATTTGTTCGCCCGATCGCTGTCATGCGTATACCTGGTGGTGTCGGGATGGCTTTTGTAACTCTTGCAAAATACCCAGGGCGTTCTAAAAATGCTGGAAGGTTGTTAGGGTCCTTCATCGCCTGTAGGTTTGGAGTACCATCAGCCAACTTCGGAATTTTTTCGCCAAGATTTCCTTTCAAGACACGATCACCCATAATGTCTAAAAAGTCAGTGTGGTACACCGATTTCACACCAAACACTCCCATGCCTTGACCATTACCTAAACCATTTGGTTCTGTGGCCAAATTTGCAACTGCAGGCTTATCCGGAAGGATGTTAGGAACATCGTTTAGTGCACGTGGAAACAATGGCACAGGATCCATTAAAGCTTTACCTGTGGGTGCAGTTTGAACTACACGCGCAACTTGCTGACTATAATCCAACATCCAAATTTGATATTTCGATGGACCAAATACTTGTTTTGTCTCACCTGTCATTGGATGCGTTTCCGTAGGAATGCCGGTAAACTGGTTCGGCGCAATCGCATAAGAGACTAACGCTCGATTGGTGCCATCCCACAGCGGATAAGGAGTACTGTAGCGTCCGCCTGGAGAAAAACTTCCATCCATCGTTACAAGTTGAGTATTAAAGTTGGTATAAACTTGGCCATTACACCCAGGGGCTATACCTGGTGCAGGCTCACAATTTTCTGAATAGTTTTTTGTATCAATAGAGTAAAGTGCACCACCTTCATCGGTGCCAGATAATGGCATCAGGGTTGTCATCACTCTACTGTTCTGCATTTCCATAGGATGTAAGAACGAGTTACCTGGACTAAAAGCGCCATACATAACAAACATATCGGTTCCATCAGGATTCACAGTAAAAATTGGGAAGTGATTTCGATTCGCTACATGGTCCCAGCGACTAAACATGATCCGCCCATCTTTAAGTACAGTAGGATTACGGTCATGACTTTGGTTAAAAGAAATTTGTTTAATATCTTGATTATCAGGATTGAATATATGTAGATTTAAAGCTGCCTCGCGCTCATATTCATCAAGACCTTTATATTTTTCGATATTTTGCTCTTGCAACATCTCTTGGCTTCTTTTCTGGCGATCAGATGCAAATACAATTCGTCCATCGGGCAAATAGGCAGGATCTACATCATTACCGAATTCCGCTGCAACAGGGTCTGTCATCAAACGAGAAATTTGTTTAGTTGCAACATCCATTTCCCATAGATTAAATGTTTCATCATTCGGGCCACGCATTGCGAATACCACTTTAGTCGCATCAAAATTTACAGCAGGATCAGAAACGTCACCTTGGCCTCCTGTGTAACCAGCGGTAATATTCATGGGTAGAATGCTGGGAATAGAGGCGTCCTTATACATAAGATCACCGCCCGGTGAGAAGATCACGCCATCGGTTGGGTTGCCTGCCGTCTCAAGATTTCTCTCTGCATATACCATGGCAAAATCACCATTGATAGTTGTAAATCCATCAGTTGACGTCGACGTTCCTGTCCTACAACTTGGTAAAATTACCACAGCGCAACTTACTGCGATTATCACGATCCAAATGTGCGAAATAGTCCTTTTCATATCCAACTCCAGTAAAGTCATAATTGCTTCTCTTCCATAATCCGAGTTAACTCGCGAAAAATTCCATATTATTTGCGCGCGCAAACACGAATAAGTAGCAGCCCTATGTCCTTGATTTCCTTAGGCCTCTGTATCGGAATTATTCTCTTGTTATAAATGAGTAACCGTCACAGGGGCATGAGCGGTCATAAGCGATAGACAAATGGTGTGGCGGAAATATTGAAAAAATTATAGCGGGAACTGCATCACAACAATTCCGTGAGTTACTTCACATCAGGCGCTTGTGCCTCCTGTTTAAGGCCCTTCGAGTAATACAGCTTTCCATTCTGATCTACAATTACACCTTCTATATCTGGCGAATCATTCAACAATTGTAGGCCTGCTTTTACACCTAGTAGAAAGACACTGGTGGAAAGCGCATCTGTCGTGGTGGCATCTAGCCCTAGGATTGAAGCACTACGCACCTCACTCGCCGATTTACCTGTACTTGGATGTATAATGTGGTGATACCTCACGCCGTCTTCAATGAAAAAACGTTCATAATCACCAGAAGTCGACAAGGCCTCGTCTTTCAAAGGCAACATGGCAATTACTTCTTCGGGCTTATCAGGATCACGAATACCAACTAACCATGGGCGTCCCAATCGATCACCCAATAAACGCGTATCTCCGCCGGCTGAAACAAGTGCGTGCTCAATTCCAATATTTTTTATATGTTGAATAGCTTGATCCACCGCATAACCTTTTGCTATTCCTCCGAGATCTATTTTTATTCCCTCTTGTGTAAAATAAACTGTTAGTTGGTCTTCATTTAGGATTAGATTTTTATAATTTATTAATTTTTTTGCTTGAGCAATTTCTTCATCGCTAGGTTTTATTCGTTTACGATAATTAAATAAATGCCCAACGCTTGCGTAAGTAATATCAAAAGCACCATCTGTAATCTCAGAAAAATCTAGTGATTTTTGAATGAGCTTGAAAAGATCTCGATCAACTTCAACAGGCCCTTCATGTGCGTATTCATTAATTTTAGATAATTGACTTTCTTCTATGTAAGGACTCATCAATCGATTAACTCGTTCCATTTCCTTCAGCGCCCTAGCAATCCCCTGCTTTCTCACTTCAGCATCAGGATGCCAAACTTCGATTCGTATTGTCGTGCCCATGATGGCAGCATTTTCGGCCTGCCATTCGGCATAGGTATACTCGGTAATTAAAGTTAAAAAAATGAAAACTAGTGCTTTCAAGTTACTAGGATGGGTAGTATTGAATTTAAGCTTCATTGTGAGGAAATTGAATATACTTGGAAACTTAGATTTGTTGGACTATACCAATTCTTTCGAGTTCATCTAATTCAAGCGTTATACTTATAATACATAGTGTTTCACCAATAAAGTATATTATGAAAGCTACAAGCCCAAACTATAATCCAAGTTGCATGGATGACTTTGATCCAGGATCTATAGATGCTGAGCAAGCCTTACAACAAATACTAATTTCAGTTGAGGCCCTATCGGAATCTGAAATCGTACCCATTCGAGAAGCCTTGGGACGTGCAGTTACCAAAGAAGTTAGCTCAATGGTCAATGTACCTGGCCACACTAATTCTGCAATGGATGGTTTTGCTATACGAGGCGCAGAAATTCCAACAAATGGGCAGCAAGCATTTTCAGTAATCGGTACATCGTGGGCCGGTCGACCTTATTTAGGGCCAGTAAATAAAGGCGAATGCATTCGCATCATGACAGGTGCAGCAATGCCAAAAAACACGGATACAGTCATCATGCAAGAGCGAGTACAAAAAGATGGCAACAATATACTAATTGACCATACAAATAAGTTAGGTCAAAACGTACGCCAAGCAGGTGAAGACATTGCAATTGGAGAAACCGTGCTTACCAAAGGCAAACTCATTACGCCTGCAGAGCTTGGATTATTAGCTTCTACTGGAATCAGCGAAGTAAGCGTTACTAAAAAATTGCGTGTGGCATTTTTTTCAACTGGGGATGAACTTCGACCGGTGGGAAGCACATTAGAAAAAGGCCAAATCTATGACAGCAATCGTTATACCTTGTATGGCATGCTAAATCGATTAGGTGTTGAAATTTTCGATATGGGTGTGATCAAAGATGATCGTGATGAGGTCAAACAAGCCTTTTTAAATGCAGCAGATTGCGCCGATGTCATCATCACATCAGGAGGTGTTTCAGTAGGTGAAGCCGATTTTGTAAAAGAAACTTTAGAAAACATTGGTCAAGTAAATTTTTGGAAAGTTGCCATGAAACCGGGGAGACCGTTAGCGTTTGGTAAAATTGGTAATGCTTGGTTTTTTGGATTACCTGGAAATCCTGTTTCTGTAATGGTTACGTTTTATATGTTCGTACAACCTGCACTGAAAAAGATGATGGGCGAAACTTATAAAAACCCTATCATGATCAACGCAAAATGCAGTACAAAGTTACGCAAACAACCAGGACGTGTTGAATATCAACGCGGCATTTTGACAAAAACTAACAATTCTGATTCCAAAATTTATAATTACGAAGTTAAAAAAACTGGTGCGCAAGGCTCGGGAATTTTACGTTCTATGTCCGATGCAAATTGCTTTATTATATTGCCAATGGAATCTGCCGGAGTTGAAATTGGTGATATTGTACAAGTAGTCCCATTTGAAGCAATTGTGTAAAAGTTTCAATAAACATAGTAAATTTACTTTACGTTTTCCTTAGGTTCTCGTAGGTTCTCGTATGCATTCGGCTCGATTTACAAACTGCTTTTTATATTCTTTGATACTTTGGATTAATATCTATTAGTTAGCGCGCCACCAGTAGCATATAAAAGATTAAGACTTGGCCTTTAACCACTCTTCTTAATATTAATGTAAGTATGTACAAAACCATGCTTTTTTAGTTGATTTATAGTTTTGATTCCGGCTTTTACTAACATTTTTACTAATGTAGAAACAAGCTTTTTTATAAACATTTAATAAATATAGAATTCATATCAAATGAATCTAAAAACGCTTGATCTTTCTAAGTGTTCTTTTCAACCCAACGCTCTTGCTCTTTTAGATTTTCTTTTTTCCAAAATGGGGCTTTAGACTTTAAGTCTTCCATAATAAATCGGTTTGCTTCATAAGCTGCAGCTCTATGTGCAGACCATACCACCACACAAACAATAGGATCGTTTGGAAATACCTGACCTACTCTATGAAGAATTAGTACATCCAAAATTTCAAATTTCTTCAATGCTTTTTGTGCAATTTGTTCTAAATGCTTCTGGGTCATTTCGGGATAATGCTCTAAATGCATTTCGCTTACTTCATCACCATCATTCATATCACGCATCGTACCCACAAACATAGTTGTGGCACCATATTTCCCTTGCTGACCTAAATGTTGTTCTTGATGAGCAAGTGCCTCATGCCATGGATCAAACATTTTTTCTCGTATTTCAACTTTCATGCTTTAAACTAAATGCTTTATATAAAGATTTATTGCATTACATTCCTATGACAGCGGTAACGTAATACGGTACATTATGAACCAGATACATTTATGAGACAGTACTAAATATGGGTAGTAGCGAACGATCTTTTATACCTCTAGGTATTGCTGTGTTAACCATTTCAGATTCACGCACCGAAGCGGATGATAAGTCAGGAAAATTACTATGTGATAGATTAACTACCGCAGGCCACAAAGAGTATGAAAAAGTAATTGTGCCTGATGATATTTATCAAATCAGAGCGATAGTTTCTAAATGGATTTCTGAAGCAAAGCCGGAAGTTGTACTTACTACTGGAGGCACTGGGGTAACGGGTCGGGATGGTACACCTGAAGCAATAAAACCACTTTTGGATAAAGAAATAAGTGGATTCGGCGAAATGTTTCGAGCCTTATCTTATGAAACAATTAAAACATCTACCTTACAATCACGTGCATTAGCAGGTGTGGCAAATGGCACATATATATTTTGCTTACCGGGTTCTGCAGGAGCTTGCGCCGAAGCATGGGATAAACTCATTTCACATCAACTTGATTACCGTAGCCGTCCCTGTAATTTAGTCGAACTAATGCCGCGACTTAAAGAAACTTAATTCATATTGCTAACTTCTTACAATGTCTGCTTACGGCCAATAGCGGTCATTAACGCCGGAGTTCAACAGCAAGGTTGAAAGACGTGGTTTTTGCGGATACAAAAAGCATGAACTTTAAGATTGTCCGCTGCAACGACTTGTTAGGCGTCATTGTTGTTAAGCCTCTTTTCTATAAATCTGGATAAGAACCAAATGCTACCAGCCACGAGATAGGTGGGGATAATAGTGATCGCAAGGACTATGAGGTCGGTCGATTCGCTTTTCCCGGTATGGGCGACGCCGTAAGCAAACAAAACAACAACAACGAATGCTAAGACACTGATCATAATAACTATGAAGAGACATGACAGAATTAAAAAAGTTGTGTTCTTTGCTTTGCGGCATTGATAAGCACATGAAAGACTTCTCAGTATTGCGATCAGCCCAATCACAGGTAATGAAAGGAGAATGGCTAAGATGAATGATAGATAAACATTCATATACTGGTAGACGCATAGCATTTTAATACATGACAATTTTGCATAGCTATCAACCTATACGTGCTGAAAATTCAATTTTAGGCTAAATAGTATTTAAGTATCATGTCTACTGAGATTACTGAGTATTTATGCATTGATATCACATATATCAGATAAATCTACATATGTCTGCATTGAGTCGTTAGCTGTCATTCATTATATACAGCTAACAAGACCACCTACAGTCCGGTCGAGGGTCTACATGCAATCTATAATGTTTCTCCCTCAAAATTTTTTAAAAATTTTTGCTTAGGATCAAAGGAAGTTTAGGATCAGATTAAACAATTAACTAGGCAAGACTTGTATTATGCATCCGTTGTTTTGTTTTCACTTCGTAATAGGATGACGAAAACCATAACATGCGTGACAACGAGAGCGGGTACTATCATTGTAGGGATGAAAAAAGTTGCCCCCATATCCCCATCTTCCGTGAAGCGCAAACCTAGCATCACAGCAATTAATAAATCGAGTATTCCAACCACATTAAATATCCACACCAGTGGAATCGCAATGCTCCACTTTTGGCGCAATGCAAAAATTCCCAAGAATGCCAGCAACGCAACGAGTAAATCGCCATATGCCGCTGGGTTTGCGAATCTCGGATCTAATGGCGCTGATGTAACTCCAGAAATCAAGAAAGCCAAGCCGACAAAACGAAAGGTATGAAGTAAAAGAAGAGGTGCAAGTGCTTGCGATCTTGTTACCGTTTTGAGCAAAGGCATCACATACCACTTTGCAATTAAACCATAGGCTGTTAGCCCCATAACTACGCTGAGTGGAAGAATTAAATCTATTGGCATGAGCCCTCCCTCAAAATTTTTTCATAAATTATTTATTTTTTTAATGTCTGCTTTCGGCCAATAGCGGTCATTCTTAAAAATATGTAAGGCTATTGATATTTAACCAAAAAACGAAACTTTTCCAGTAGCGACATCGTGCATTGCACCGACTATTTTTAATCGCTTCTCTTCAACAAGCCCATTCAACACCTCACTTCTTTTTGTGAGTGCATGTACAGTTAGATGTACATTCTTATCTGCAACTTTTTGAACGAATAAACTGTTATTGGATGTTCGATCATCTTCCACATCTTTTACGGCTTCAACCGCAGGTGTGATATTACTAAGTGTATGCGTTAGATTACCGAGTTGTGCATTATCACATGCACCTTTAACTGCACCGCATTCCGTATGACCGAGTACAACAATGAGTTTTGCTCCAGCAAGCTTCGTTGCAAACTCAATACTTCCAATAATGTCGGTATTTGCAAAATTACCTGCAATACGTGGACTAAAGATATCACCAATACCTTGATCAAATACAAGCTCTGGTGGAACTCTTGAGTCGATGCACCCTAGCACAACAGCGAATGGAAATTGCCCGGATGCCGTTGCTTGAACCTGAGCCATTAAATCACGGTTTAGCATCTTTCTATTTGTGAAACGTTCATTACCATCCTTGAGCAATTGAAGCGCTTGCTCTGGTGTCATTGTATGTTGCGCATCTTTTGACATTGCAGCAACTTCTGCTGATACAGTTGTTCCTGAAAGTGAAAACAAGGTTCCAGCTAAGCCCGCCGCTGGAATAGATTTCAATAATTGACGTCTAGTATTATTCATTATTATCGCCTCCTATTAGTGTGTGAAACTGAGTCATATAATAAAGATGCTTCTAAAAAGCGTTAATGATATGAATCAAATGTTTAAATTTTTAAGAGGCTATATTAATTAAAAGTCCGCTTTGGGTCATTAGCGGTCATTACTAATCATAAAGATTTTTAAATAAAAGCATCTCGGTAAGGCGTTTCTCATTCTTACCCGGAAATCCACATTGCGGCATAAACTTAGTAGTATCCTTATATGTTCTAAAAATTCGATCCCATATAGGAATATCACTGAAGTTGTATTTATGCACATCTAGTTGGTGATGTATTGAATGTAGCTCTGGCGTTTGAATGAAATAACGAAGCCACTTTGGGGATTTATAATTTGTATGATAAAAATATTCTCCAGTCGCTGCAAAAAAGTTATACCAAAACGTCCCAAGCATTGAGCACCCAAGAATTGGAAATAATATAAATGCACTTAAAAAAGAATTAGTGACAATTTCTATGGGATGTTTGTAAAAAGACGTAAGTACTTTAATTCTAGAAGGTGAATGATGAACTTGGTGGAATATTTGCCAAAAGCCTTTTAAATGTCGAATTCGGTGCCACCAATAAAATATTAAAGTCCCAATTAACCAGCCAACGAATCCTTCTAAGGCAGGTAAATTCCAGTTTGATAATTGCAATATAGATTCTTTTCCGAATATGTCATACCAAAGCTTAGCTAAACTTAGTGTAATGCCAAGTTGTATCAAATTGATGAATACGGATCGAATATACCAACCTCGTACATGAGGTAGTCTACGGCCTGGCCATATTCTTTCTACAGAAAAAAAGATTATCGTTACAACAACTATAAGAGTTGTAGGAAGAGAAATCGACGTAAGGCCCATGCGTTGTATATCTCAATTATTTTTTAGGACCTTATAGCCCTATCAATAATATACGTCGTCGTTTTATGATTAGTGTTAAGAGAATTTGATATGTGGGCAAATATATAGGCTTAAAGGCTATTATACGAATGTCCGCTTTGAGTCTTAAGCAGACATAGAAACTGGACCAAGAGTTGGTAGATTGACCCAACCATGACTGATTGATGCTGGCCGGCGGGCTTTTCAGTCTCCATAAAAACTGTATACTTCGCGCTCCTTTATATAGCTTCCATCAAATCTGTCGGCATCGTGCCCCAATCTATTACTGTTAACATAAATTAAAATTAGTTGTATTCCAATGCAGCCCAACTACATGCGAGCAATTTAGGAATAATTTAAACCTCGTGAATAAAATATTCTTTATATTATTCACTGAGGTAAAGCAATTATTTAGATGCTGCCGTTTCCAACACCTTAAATGACAAGTAAAGTCCAGCTTATATGACCCAGATTAGAAATCTTGCAATCATTGCTCATGTCGACCATGGCAAAACGACACTGATTGATGGATTGTTTCAAAACTCAGGTGTTTTTGAATCTCACAAAAAGATGGACGAGCGTGTGATGGACTCGGGCGAGCTTGAAAAAGAGCGAGGCATTACGATTACTGCAAAAAGCGCCTCTTTTAACTGGAAGGGAGTATGGGTCAATATAGTGGATACACCAGGCCACTCTGATTTTGGGGGCGAGGTTGAAAGAGCTTTGCATATGGTAGATGGAGCTTTACTACTGGTCGATGCAGCTGAAGGACCTTTACCTCAGACTCGTTTTGTTTTGAAAAAAGCGCTTGACAGGGGAATCAAGATTATATGCGTGATCAATAAAGTCGATCGGCCTGATGCGCGAATTGATATTGTCGAGGAAAAGCTGCTTGAGCTTTTTTATGATTTAGCAATAACAGATGAGCACGTGAGTTACCGCACGGTTTATGCGAGTGCGAAACAGGGTTGGGCTAGTCTTGAGAAAGAAGTGGTGAAGGAAGATTTTTCAGAACTAATTGACTGCATAATTGAAGACTTTCCTGCCCCAGATGTTAATGAGTCCGGCCCTTTCCAGATGCTCGTGACGAATTTAACTTATAACTCTTATGTAGGCCAAATCGCAGTAGGTTTGATTCAATCAGGTTTTGTAAGAATGAATCAAAGGCTTCTTCTCATGGGTGAGAATAAAAATTCAGAGTTTAATGCTACCTCTCTCAGTGCATTTTCAGGTTTAGGCACAGCAAATTTTGAGGAGCTAAAAGCGGGCAATGTTGCACTAATCTCTGGACTTACCAATCCTAGAATCGGTGACACAATTACAACTCCCGATTACGCTAAGGCACTCTCTCGAATCCAAGTTGACCCTCCCTCTGTGGGCATTCGCTTTTCAGTTAACACCTCACCCTTTGCCGGAACGGAAGGGAGCTATGCAACAACGCGAAAGCTTCAAGAGATATTAGAAGAGGCATGTTTATCAAATGTGGCGCTTGAGATGTCAAAAACGGAAAACCCTGATGTTTTTTTGTTAAAGGCCAGAGGAGAACTTGCGCTTGTTGTTTTGATAGAACAGATAAGACGACAAGGATGGGAGTTTATGGTTGGAAGACCGGAAGTGATCCCTGTTGAGCAAGAAGGAGAAAATGTTGAACCCCTTGAACTTCTCACGATTGATATTCCTGATTCCATGGTAGGAGTTGTGACCCCACTGTTATCAGAGCGAGGTGGAAAAATGGAAAAGATGGAAAACCAGGAACGATCTTCACGGGTGCGGCTTGAGTTTGCAATTCCGACTCGAGGACTTATTGGACTGAGACTACAAATGTTGTCTGCAACTCGAGGGGAAGCAATCAGTTCTAGCTCGTTTAATGGATATATACCATATTTAGGAAAAAGGTTTAGTCGAATTAATGGTGCACTTGTTGCTGATCGCGCGGGCCAGACAACAGAGTACGCGTTATTCAATTTACAAGCACGAGGAAAACTCTTTATTTCAGCCGGTGTAAAAGTATATGAGGGAATGGTGTTTGGGGAACATAGTAAAGAAGCAGATCTAAACTGTAACCCTGTAGTCGCAAAGAAATTGACCAATATGCGAGCTAGTGGAAAAGATGACTCAACTCGTTTAAAAGGCTCCAATGCTATGGAAATGGAAGAGGCTCTTGAGTGGATTGATGAAGACGAATGGGTTGAGATCACTCCTAAAAATATTCGTATTCGTAAACAAGAACTTCGTTCAAATTTTAGAAAAGTGACTCGACATAATTTACAATAGTCTTGAATTTAAGTTTTGCGCACCACAAGCTAAACATGTCGAAGCACGTTCACTGGCACTCCTAACCAAGAAATTTTATTTAAATATCTTTAAGTCTGCTTACAGTCAAAAGCGGGCATCCCCCCAAAGCGAAATAAATTATGACGAACTGTTTAGAAAGCATTAACGCATGCTCCTAAGAAGCATTACTTTATTGCCGATGAAATGTATATGAAATACTTCAGTATTTGTCAGTAAGCTGTAAACGTATTAATTCTATTAATTGCTATTTAGGATAATTTTGAATGCCAAATTTACTTTTTGTTAAATGGAGTGAAGAGGATCACTTTGATCATCCTATTATAGATGAACAACATCGAGGCTTAATTGCAACGATAAATTCATTGTACTATTTTATACAAAATGGATGGTCTATTTCAGACTTGAAACACACTATTCTGATGCTTGAGCAATACGTCATTTTTCATTTAAAAACGGAAGAATCAATTTTGTTAGATCAGGGAATGCAAGACAAAGAATTAGAAGTTATCAAAAAATATGGCGAAGAGTTTTTACGCGAATTGAAGATTGTCGTTAAAGATGCAGTTGCACATAAAGAGCCTAATGAATTAACTAGTTATCTTGCTAAATGGTGGCTGGGTCATAAATCTGAGTTTCATGGTAAGCTCATTGAGTACATTAAACACTAATTCTTATTCAAACTTCCATAACCGAATGTCCGTTTTCGGCCAAAAGCAGTCATTCAATGTTTGAACTATTACAATCGTAGTAGTGACATTTGAACTATTAGCTTAGTCTAATTAAATTATAGCTAATTAAATTAGTGGGAGGATCATAATATGTCAGAACATAAGTGTTAACGCTCAATAAAATGATGAAACCCACGTTTGAGTTGAAGATTGTATTGAGAAACAAACTAATATTTTATAAATATATTTTTATAATCTAATTTTAGTATTAATGTATTCAGAATTTAATTTTTTATACTATAATTTAAGAATTATTTAGTATAATAGCAATCAGTTCCCTCTACATAATAATAAAAATGAATAGCATTTATCGAAATCCTTTAGCTAGGTGTGTCCTTTTTTTATCACTGTTTTGCTATATATCAACAGTTAAGGCAACAACAGATTTAGAGGATGGTTCACCTCTTTACAATGAGAGCTTTACAAGCTGGAAAACTAAGCTTGACACGATCAGAGTTCAGCTTGAAATACCAGAGCAGCCTGACGAGGAATTATCTGAGCTTCGTAGCCAACTAGAATCTCTTCGTGCAGAGATAGAAGATTCAGTGGCAACACAGACACAAAGTTTAGAAACCCTAAAATCGGATATGGAAGCACTTGGGCCCTTGCCAGAGAAAGATGCGCCACCCGAAGCTGCCAATATCAAGATTCAGCGCGAAAATCTTAATAAACAGATAGCAGAAATCGAAGGGCGTATAAAGGAAGCAGACCTGGTAATCAGCAATGTAAATAGACTACTTACTGAATTGGCAGAAACTCGTCGCATGCAGTTTGCAAATCGAGTGCTAAAGCATGGACCATCACCAGTCTCAATCAAGCTTTGGAATAATGCATTACCTCAAATTGCCGCCGCATCTGTGACTGTTAAACAGGCATTCAAAAACATCCTCACAAATAAAAAAATTAGTCAACAACTTCAAGATTCAGCATTTGTAATTAGCATTGCAGTGCTTATAGCAATCTTGCTTGCCTGGCCACTACGCTATTGGCTGCTCTTGCGGTATGAGCATGACCCAAACGTCACTAAGCCAAACATTATGCAAGCAATACGAGCGACATTAGTAGCTGGCGCTGTCCGTGCATTCTTGCCCACTGCTGCTACTGCTCTTATTTACATCGTTATCCTCACTAGGGATTTATTGAGTACTGCCGGAAAAGAAATTGCACAAGCGATATTTTTAGGGCTTATTTTCTTTATCTGGGTGACTGCTTTCTTTCGTGCATCTCTATCCCCAACACAACCAGCGTGGCGGGTCTTGCCGATTCCGAATAAATTTGTGCATGGCATCTGGCCATTCATCATAGGCCTAGCATTAATTTATTCTGTCGATATTGTCCTATCAGAAATTATCACACTTTATGGGTTACAACTTGAGATTTCGGTGTTGCACGATTATTTAATAGCGGTACTAGTCTTGAGTCTTTTAGTTATATTGTTATTGCGTAAAAGCATTTGGGTGTTAAAAGATAAACCTGATGCTAAACCAATTTGGCGATCTTTCCGTGTCACACTTGCATTTCTATTATTATTGATTATTGCACTGGGTGGCTTTGGTTTCGTTGCATTGTCACGTTATGTTGCCACACAAGTACTATTAACTGGCGGACTCTTTTTCTTGCTCTTGATTGTACATCAGATTGGACGGGAGTTACTCGAGCAGTCTATATCTACAGAAACTTGGTTGGGGAGATACTTGTGTACTACCCTACAAATGGATGAAGAAAGCACCCATCGATTTAAATTTTGGACAGGATTACTTTATGACTTCTTACTAATTATTGCTGGATTGGTTATGGCTCTTTTTGTTTGGGGAGCAAAACGCGAAGACATTGCAAGCTGGTTAAACCAAGCTCTATTTGGCTTCAAGATTGGCAACATTACAATATCGTTAGTTGAAATTATTATTGCGGCGTTGGTTGTGACAACCCTGATTTTATTGACTCGATTTTTTCAGCAAATACTTGTTAATAAAATTTTTCCCCAAACGACAATTGAAAGTGGCCTTCGCGAGTCAATCAGGATTGCTGTCGGATATGTAGGCAGCATTATCGCCATAATAGCGGGTATTGCGGTATTAGGTCTGGATCTCTCTAATTTAGCACTCATTGTCGGAGCTCTCACTGTAGGCCTAGGCTTTGGCTTGCAAAATGTCGTCAATAATTTTGTATCAGGACTGATTCTATTAGCAGAACGACCCATTAAAGTAGGTGACTGGATAGTGGTAGGAGATCAGCAAGGGTACGTAAAGAACATCAAAGTAAGAGCAACCGAAATTACAACTTTTGACCGCGCAAGTATTTTCGTTCCTAACGCAGAGCTAATATCTGGCACTGTAATGAACTGGACTCATGCAGATGAAATGGGACGAGTGGTTCTTCCTATAGGTGTTGCATATGGATCAGATACAAATAAGGTTCGTGATACTTTATTAATGATTGCTAACGCACATCCTCAAGTGTTGGCTGAACCCAAGGCAAGTGTTGCTTTTCGTGGCTTCGGTGATAGCGCACTGGATTTCGAGCTTAGATGTTACATAGGTGATGTTAACAACACAATTTCGGTAACGAGTGATCTCTGCTTTGCGATAGATGAGAAGTTTCGTAAAGAAAATATTGAAATCCCTTTTCCACAACAGGATGTGTATATCAAGCAAGCTCCACCTAATACAAATCCGCCCAAGGAAAATTGAGTTTCTTATTTCACAAAACATTATTAATCGAAAAGCTAAAAGCTATTAAATTTATTTTTTAATATGCCCGAAAAAAACCCAGATAATCTGTAAAATTGTCTACACCTTACTGCATAAGAGGATCGATAATATAGTTTAAAGAACGTGACCTATAAGCTCGCCATCCTTTTCACCCTTCTATTATTCGTCTTTGTTCTCCTAATTTGGGGTCGCTGGCGTTATGACTTCGTTGCGTTTTCTGCATTAGTCGTAGCACTATTAACTGGAGTCGTACCCAGCAATCAAGCATTTTCAGGTTTTGGCCATCCTGCCACCGTCATTATTGCACTGGTATTAATACTGAGCCGAGCACTGTATAACTCTGGTGCGATACAACTCGCAGTGCACTATTTGATTGATTCATCTCGAAAGCTCGGCCACCATATCGCAATAGTTAGTGGTTTTGCAGGTGTTATATCAACAATAATGAATAACGTTGCAGCATTGGTAGTATTAATGCCTTTAGAAATGGAGGCTGCCCACAAATCTAAACGCAGCGCTTCCAAAAGTCTTATGCCATTATCTTTTGCAACCATATTGGGCGGAATGGTTACACTGATAGGTACACCAACAAACATCGTAGTGGCCGAAATTCGCAATGACATGCTGGGTGCCCCTTATAAAATGTTTGATTTCACACCGGTGGGGCTAGTTTGTGCAGGATTTGGAATCTTGTTCATTGTAACGATTGGTTGGCGACTTATCCCTGAGAGAAAACAACAATTTAATTCTGAAGATGAGCTCTTCGATCTCGAAGGTTATATTGCTGAAGTATCAGTACCAGAAGATTCATCAGCAATTTCAAAGAAGGTTCGTCAACTTGATGAGGTCGCAGAGGAAAATGATGCGGCAATCATTGGTCTGGTGCGCAACGGCAAGCGGATGCCTGGTCTTGCGCGACATGTTGAAGTCCGCAAGGGAGACATCCTAGTGCTGCAAGCAAGTCCGGAAGGTATCAATAACTTGGTGGGTGCGCTTGGTCTTGTTTACGGAGATAAGCTAAAAAAAGGCCACAAGATTGTGACCGAAGATATTTCACTTGTGGAAGTTGTAGTGCCTGAAGGTGCAAGTATTGTCGGTCGTTCTGCAAATACACAACGATTATTACAACGTCATGGAGCTGTATTATTAGGAGTATCTCGTGCTGGGAAGCGCTTCAGAGAGCGTGTTCGCAAAATCGAGATTCGTGCTGGAGATGTACTCCTCCTGCTTGGCCCAACAGAGCAACATTCAACCATTACTAAATGGCTTGGCTGCTTGCCACTGGCAGAACGCCACCTACCCCAAGTTCAAAAGCGTACTACTGGGCTTGCGATTGGCATATTTGGTTCTGCGATTGTGCTGGCCAGCACAGGTATTCTGTATTTACCGATTGCACTTGCATTAGCTGTAGTGCTCATGATTTCCTTTAACATTGTTCCAATTCGTCAAATATATGACTCTATCGAATGGCCTGTAATAGTTTTGCTAGGATCGATGATACCAATTGGAGGTGCATTGGAAGGAACTGGCGGAACGGCGTTCATTGCGTCGAGCATCATTGGATTATCACAATTGTTTTCGCCGGTATTAATATTGGTATTACTAATAATTGTAACTATGACCCTGTCTGATGTAATGAATAATGTAGTCACTGCAATTATCGCAGCTCCGGTTGCGGTGGAGATTGCCGAACGCCTTAGTGTTAATCCAGATTCATATCTGATGGGTGTGGCAATCGGCGCATCATGTGCTTTCTTGACACCCATCGGCCACAAGAACAACACGCTAATCTTAGGGCCGGGTGGTTATAATTTCAGTGACTATTGGCGCATGGGGTTACCACTGGAAATTATAATTGTAATGGTTGCAACACCTACAATTCTCTGGGTCTGGCCGCTTTAATCTCAGGGTACAAGAAAATATTTATTGAAAATATTGAGTTGAATTCGTTTTAAATTGATTTATGAATATATTATCCAACATACCAACCTTCACACTGGCTTTGGGTCGTTAGCAAACATTCAACTATAAGTATTTTGTGATTTACATTCTATGTCTGCTTTCGGCCAATAGCGGACATTCAGACTTAGATATTTTGGTAGCGAATTACATTGATCAGAGACTATTATGCAATATTCTAATTTAAAAATTGAGCAGAGAAACTGGCACAATGTATCGATAGAGACTTGCTTTTCTCGATTAGAATCCAATTACAACGGCCTTGACACGGATGAAGTGAAAAACCGATTGACGGCTTTTGGACTTAATCGCCTTCCTGATCCACCCAAACGCAATATTCTTGTTCGATTCCTGAGTCAGTTTCATAATATTTTAATATATGTGTTGCTTGGCTCAGCTGTTATAACAAGTCTACTTGGCCACATTATCGATACCGCTGTCATTCTTGCGGTAGTCATTGCTAATGCCATTATAGGATTCATTCAAGAAGGCAAAGCCGAAAAGGCTATGGAAGCCATCCGCCACATGCTGGCTCCTCGCGCATCCGTACTAAGAAGCGGTATGAGACAAAGAATAGAAAGTGAATCCATTGTTCCGGGTGACATCGTTATTCTGGAAGCTGGTGATAAAGTCCCCGCTGATCTGCGTCTGATTACTGCGAATGGGCTTCAAATTCAGGAAGCCATACTGACTGGCGAATCAGTTCCTGTTTCCAAACAAATCAACCCCGTCTTGGAACAGACAGTCTTGGGTGATCGAACAAGTATTGCTTACAGTGGCACACTGATTACTAGCGGCCAAGGAAAAGGATTAGTAATAGGCACTGGGAAAGACACAGAAATTGGACGCATCAGCGGATTAATTTCTGAAGTCGAAGTCTTAACAACGCCCTTAATCAAACAAATGGGCATATTCGCAAAATGGCTGACAACCCTGATTCTTCTTATTGCCACCGTTCTTCTTGTGTTTGGATATTTTCTCGGTCATTACGAATTTTCCTATATGTTTATGGCGGTGGTAGGTCTGTCGGTTGCAGCGATACCCGAAGGACTCCCTGCTGTTCTGACAATTACTCTTGCTGTAGGTGTGCAAAAAATGGCTCGCCGAAATACTATCGTGCGTCGCCTACCTGCTATTGAAACATTGGGCTCAGTTTCGGTCATTTGCACTGATAAAACTGGGACTTTAACGTTTAATGAAATGATGGTCACTTCTGTCATAACTCACACACATACTTTTTCATTGGACGGAATTGGTTATGAGCCAAATGGATTGGTCAAATTGAAAGAACAAGTAATCAATACGGAAGATCACGAAATACTAACCGAACTCGCTCATGCTGCTGCACTGTGCAATGACGCTGAATTGCATAATCGAGAAGGCGTTTGGGTTGTTGAAGGAGACCCTATGGAAGGCGCTTTGCTTGCTTTTGCGAGGAAAGTTGGTCTTGATATTCGCAAAGAACTATCGGGCTGGACACGTACAGATGAGATCCCCTTTGATACAAAGCACCGTTTCATGGCAACACTTCATCATGATCACGAAAACCATGCATTTATATTTGTCAAAGGGGCTCCGGAACAAGTCCTGAGTATGTGCAATAAACAATTTACGCTGGATAAAAATAGAGAGCCCATTGATCAATCTTATTGGGAAGACAAAGCACACGAAATTGCAGCACTTGGTCAACGAGTCTTAGCATTGGCTATACGACCTGTGCTACCAGAGCATACCATTCTGGAATTCACCGATTTAGATCGTTCACTAACCTTTATTGGTATGGTAGGCCTGTTGGATCCACCTCGACCAGACGCGATAGAAGCGATTCGTGATTGTCATCATGCGGGTATACGCGTAAAGATGATTACGGGTGATCATGCCGGCACCGCGAAAGCAATCGGGCATCAAATCGGTTTGAGAAATCCTGATCAAGTGCTAACGGGTAAAGACCTGGATGCCTTGAGCGAATCAGAGCTTCAGGAAAAGGTGTTGGCCACAGACATATTTGCTCGCACCAGTCCCGAGCATAAGTTGAGATTAGTCACTGCCCTGCAGGCGCATGGTCTTACCGTAGCCATGACTGGTGACGGTGTGAACGATGCCCCAGCATTAAAGAGGGCGGATGCGGGTATTGCGATGGGGAAGAAGGGTAGCGAAGCCACAAAGGAAGCCGCTGAATTTGTTTTAGCCGATGATAATTTTACATCAATTGTGGCAGCTGTTCGTGAAGGCCGAACAGTTTATGACAATATTAAGAAAGTCATAAGCTGGACATTACCCACAAATGCCGGCGAGGCTATGACAATTGTCGTTGCCATAATGTTCGGTATGACCCTCCCCATTACACCAATTCAAATTTTATGGATTAATCTAATTACCGCAATAACATTGGGTATGGCGCTCGCCTTTGAGCCTACAGAAGCAAAAACAATGCTTCGCCCTCCTCGTCCCAGAAACCAACCCTTACTAACTAATGTATTGGCCTGGCACGTCGTTTTAGTTTCCATTTTATTTCTTTGCGGAGTCTATGGAATATTTACCTATGCTATAGAAAACTCCTATTCTATCGACCTAGCAAGAACCATGGCCGTCAACACTTTAGTGGTAATGGAAATTTTTCACTTATTTTTTATCCGTAACTTTTATGGCACTTCACTAACATGGGATGCTATTCGTGGCACTAAGTACATTTGGGTGACTGTTATCGCAATTACCATTGCACAATTAGCTATCACCTATATTGCGCCATTACAATCAATTTTCGAAACCCAATCTGTGCCATTAATCGATGGTCTCTTTATTATCGGAATAGGTATTATACTCTTCACTATTATTGAGTTGGAAAAACAACTTCGCCTACGAATAAATGCTATGAGAGGTTAGTGTTGGTGCTAAGCAAGGCAACAGATTGCGAACGACTTTCAAAATCACACTTATAGTAATTCTAGCGATAGTATTTTTAATTTTGTTGAATTTGATAAATAGTAGAAAGAACAAAAAGAAACTGACTTTGGAAGAAAGAGAAGAAATCAATCTATTGAGTGATAAGGACAACAAGTAGTTCAATAAAACGAAGTCTAAGTCATTAATTCATATTTTAAATGTCTGCTTACGGCCAAAAGCGGTCATTAATACAATTGCACGTCCGAGCGGCTAAACCCATTAAATATTTAATTTTGCGCGACATTTTGGACATTGTTGTGAATAGTACAAACCAGAGGCATTAATAAAGTTAGGTAAATGACCACACTTATTGCATTTTAACCCATGTTTAATTAGTACATTTTTCTTTTTCCGAATATTCTCGTAAATAAACATTGTAATTCCTCCAAAGACTACTATTGGAATTACAACGGCGATAATTAGAGGATTAATATGTAATAGCTTATATAAAATTATTAATACAAAAAGGCCAAACACTCCCCACAAAATCCTTTTATCTTCTTTTTTGCTGATGTTCGCTAATTCAGTTTCCAAAGTCTTTATCTTTTTCTCAACATCATCCTGAGGAAATTCCCAGTTACCTTCCGTTTCTTTATCTTCCATCACTCTAGAACCAGATTGTCAAGTTAGCTTTTTACAAATTAGTTGAATATCCGCTTTGGGTTATTAGCGGACATTAAACAGCTTTAAATTGTGATTTCCAACCTAGTGCATCCCATTTTTCTTTACCGAATGTCTGCTTTCGGCCAGGAGCGGTCATTCGATACAGAAAATAACTGATAAAAATAGAACGCAATAAAAACAACACTCATGAATATTATAAGAGTTAATGAAACTATCATGTTCCCCACAGGTTTATTGTCAGCAAACCAGATACAGATTTGATGCTGCAATTATTTCTTTGCAGGTAGAATGAATCGTAAATATAAGTAACCAACTATGCCAGATAAAATGGACCCTGTGAGAATACCGAGTCTGTCGCCCATCATGTTACTGCTACCTGTTTGCTCAAATGCCAGTCCACTTATAAAAAAACTCATAGTGAAGCCTATACCGCACAAAATTCCCGCACCATATAAAGACTTCCACTCAATACCTTCGGGTAAACGACTTAAGCCACAAATAACAGCCAACCAGCAAAACAAGAACACTCCCAATTGTTTTCCAATAAAAAGTCCACTGGCAATACCAAGGGGCACAGATTCGATTAATATCGAAAAAGAAATGCCTTGAAGAGACACTCCGGCGTTAGCAAATGCAAACACTGGTAATATAAAGAATGCGACGATGGGATGCAGGCTGTGCTCAAGCTGTTTGAGCGGCGAATATTCAGGATTTTTTGGATCTTGAAGTGGAATGAAAAACGCCAGTACAACTCCGGCCAGAGTCGCGTGAACACCGGATTTAAGGACTGCTAACCACAGAATACTGCCTACGAAAAAATATGTAGGAATATCTGCAACACCGCGTCGATTCAACACGAACAATACAACCAAGCAAATGGCAGAAATTACCAAAGAGATTAGAGACAACTGTCCGCTGTAGAACAGCGCGATGATAATGATGGCACCAATATCATCGATGATTGCTAGCGACACTAAAAACACTTTAAGTGCTAATGGCACCCGGCTCCCGAGTAACGCTAAGACCCCTAGAGCAAATGCGATGTCGGTTGCAGCAGGTATCGCCCAACCGTTCATTGCCACTGCATCATCTAAGTTGAACCACACATAAATCAAAGCAGGCACTACCATCCCACCGATTGCACCGGCAACCGGCAAAATAATCCGAGATCTATCCGATAGTTCGCCTTCAACGAGTTCGCGTTTAAGTTCCAGTCCGACTAGAAAGAAGAATATTGCCATCCAAAGATCGTTTATCCATAACAGAGCTGGCTTGGCGACACTGAAATCTTCTATGCGTAATTCACCGGTGATACTCAGTAGCTTTTCGTAGTAAGGCGCCAGCGGCGAGTTTGCACAGATAATGGCGAGTACCGCCGCGGTCACTAGCAGGATCCCACTCGCAGTTTCAAGTTTTAGAAAATTACTTATGGTTTTACCAATCATGCTGGGAATATCCGTTTAGTTTGTTGGGGAATTGAGTGGTTTAAATACTTATTAAGTGGATCTTTAATGTCTACTATTGGAATGTCCGCTTTGGGTCGGAAGCGGTCATTCGTGATAGATTGTGAGTGCGCTACAGCAGTCATAACCGATCGATAGAAAATAGCCGCCGTTTCTGGGACACTACAGTATCTTATTCTATTGGAGTTTGTTATGGCTACAAAAACGACGAAAAAGAAGTCGGCTAAGAAAACCACGATAGCTAGCGTAAAACAGGAATTGACTGCATTAAGAAAGGCGACTAGGGAAGAGGTGATTGCTTTGAAAAATGTGGCTGTAAAAGAAATGGCTACCTTGGAAAAAAATATAGCCCAGCTAAAAGGGAAGAGCAAGAGAGAAGCAGCAGCCCTAAAAAAGAGGCTTGTCGCTGCAGAGAAAAAAGCGGAGGCTAAGATTACTGCTTTGAGAAAGGCAAAGATCGCAACAACGAAAAAGGTGTCAAAAAAGAAAGCGACAAGGAAATAATGATAAACTGAAATGAGAGGTTAGAAATTAATCCCTTCTCATGCTTAGATTGAATCTGCAACCTGTTCTACAGGCAGATCGCTTTTAACCTATAAGTCGATAAATAGTTATTACTGCATAGCGTTGTAAGCCTCACTCATTCGAAAACTCTAATGTCTACTTACAGCCAATAGCGGTCTTTGCTTATTTCCTAAGTAACTCTTCGATAATTCGTTGCATGTGATCATAATGACTGCCTTGCCAGTAAATCCGCCGACAGTTCTCACAAGCAGAGAATTCGCTAACCGTATCTATTACCCCGCTCGGCAATCGCTCAATGACCTGGTCCTTTGCAACTGGTTGGATTAAACCATTGCACCGTGTGCAACGGGTGAAAGGCTGTACCCTCTGGTAA
>JBFGJY010000020.1:0-38059 GCA_041576975.1 Gammaproteobacteria bacterium
TTATATTTGATTGGCATGCCACTTTGGTGGACACACATGATGCAATGTATTACGCCATAGATGATGTATTACCAAAACTAGAGGAACTTGGACTAATTAATCAGTTAATTAAGTTAGAAGACAGCAAGACAATAGATGATGCCAAGCTTGTTAAGTACGTAAAAGAAAACAAAAAGCTTCATCCTAAAATAAAAGAAGCACGCAAAATCTCTCGAACGGACATTTTTGAGGTTTTATTTGGAGGTAATGAACAGGCTAAAAAGACAGCACATCGGGCTTTCGATGCTGCTTATAAGAACTATTTTGGACTAGTTACGCCTTTAGAGGAAAGATTTGAATCAGTACTGCTTGAATTAATATCTATGGAATTATTGCTAGCTGTAGTAACAAATAGAAATCGTGAGTTTTTAGCGCATGAAATTACATGCGTTGGTGGCTCAGATTGGACACATATTTTCGATTCTATTGTGTGCGGAGATGATGTGGAGAACCGTAAACCTGAACCCGACTTAATTCTGAAAACACTAAGTAATTTGAAAATTGAGCCTAGCTCTAGCGTTTGGTATGTCGGAGATAGCACAACAGATGTTATAGCTGCCAAAAAAGCTAATGTAACAGCAGTTTTTTATAATGGTGCAGGATGGGACCAAGAATGGATAAATAAAATTTTCCCCGGAACTACTAAACATCCATATCAACCCGATACTGTAGTAAATAACAGTCTTGAATTATTGGGTCTTGCAAAAAAATTCATGGAAAAATCCAGTATGTTTGAGACATCATCTTAAAAGTAACTGACAATGCAATTTAATCTTAGATACATCTATTCGTTATCATAAAAGCTAACATACCTCTTAAAAACAACAAGAACGTTCACATGAGTGTATTAATCGTTATCTTTACAGATCTGGATGGGACATTGCTAGATCACAACAACTATACTTTTGAACCTGCAACCCGCTGTTTAGAGTTTATTCGCACACGTAATATTCAGTTAATCTTTACAAGCAGTAAAACTGCAATTGAAATTGAAGATTTATGTGTGCGTACGAATTTATATCACCCGTACATTGCTGAGAATGGGGGTTTACTTTCAATTCCAAATAACTATTTTTCTACTAAGCCATCATCATCATCAACATATGATAAAAAGTTAATTGGACAATCTCGTAAGGATATAAATTCAGTTCTACAAGATTTATCCAAATGTTATAAGTTCAAATTTTTAAACGATATGACAATTAAAGAGATCATGGATGTTACTGGGTTGAATAAAAAACAAGCATACTACTCAAATCAGCGTGAGTGTTCCGAACCAATTCTTTGGCAAGACAGCCAAGATGTACTCCAGGCTTTTTCTAAGCACCTTGAAAATTACAATTTACAATTGTTAAGTGGTGGTCGATTTCATCATGTTATGGGAAAACATGATAAAGCCACAACAATGTCACTGCTATTAAAATGTTTTCAAAAGCATTTTGATAAAAATACATTGTCTATCGCATTAGGAGACAGTCCGAATGATTTTAAGATGTTAAGAGCCGCTGATTATGGAATTGTTATTCCAAATCCTGGTGCACCAAAACAGTGCCTAGATAATACTGATCATCTCATTTATGCTACTAGCGCTGGTCCTCAAGGATGGAACGACTCACTTATAGATTTACTTAAGGAATTAGTTTAATGACAGATTTTTTTCAAAACGGCGTAAATGCATCCTTACACAATCTAACCAATCGAGATACTGAATCACTGGAAGCAGAACGCAATGAATGGAGCACAAAACGCCCCATGCCATTGATACTTCCATGTCTATATTCTGAGCTTCAGGGACCTGCATTAGGCAATATTGTTAAACATTTATCTCGAGCTTCGTATCTCTCCGAAATTATCATCGGGCTTGATGCTGCAAATAATGATGAGTTTCATCACGCAAAAGAGTTTTTTAGTGAGTTACCACAGCATCATGTGATTTTATGGAATGACGGGCCAAAATTACGGGAAATTGACCAGGCTATTCATGACCATAGCTTGGCACCTAGTGAAGCCGGCAAAGGTCGAAATGTTTGGTACTGTCTTGGTTATTTTCTAGCATCAGGTAAATCAAAAGCAGTAGCCCTGCACGACTGTGATATCTTGACATATGATCGAAGTATTCCTGCGAAATTGCTTTACCCTGTAATACATCCCACATTCAATTATGTTTTCTGCAAAGGCTATTACTATAGAGCTAATGATCAACAATTCTCGGGTCGTGTCTCAAGATTATTGGTGTTGCCCCTCCTTACAGCATTGAAACAGGCCATAGAACCTCTTGATTATTTAGACTTTTTAGGAAGTTTTCGTTATGTACTTAAATTGTAACAATACCAACATAAGGTCTAAAATATAGCAATGGCTATTCAAGAATCAGAAGGTGTACGAATCAGCCAGTCTGTTGCCATTTTAATCGACGGCAACAATATTGAGCGCAGTATCCATACTGAAACGGGGGATACAAATACTATGCTCAATTTCGATACTTTAATTCCAAAACTACTAGATAATAGAGGTCTGAGCCGGCTTATTTATTTTCGAGAAGGAAAACAAATTTCACAAAAACTACAGGAACGTTTGCATGATTTTTATCATGGCTCAGTTCGTCCGTGTCATAAAAGCGCAGATATTCCACTAACTATCAAAGCTACACAAGTGGCGAGTAAAGTCGATACCATTATCATAATGTCGGGCGATTCAGACTTTATTGAATTAGTAAGCCATCTAAAGTCCGAAGGGGTAAGAGTCGAAATTGCTGCAGTACCCAGTACAACTTCAAAACTGTTAATTGATGAAGCCGACCATTTTCACGAATTAACAAAAGAGCATTGGTTTACTCTTACACCAAAACGCACAAAACGAAAATCCTCATCTAAAATTTCTTAAAATTCGTCATGATTTAAATCTTTTTATTCTGGCTCACCCTGCCAAAGCATTTCATAACCTATTTCATATGCTTCACTTGCGTATTCCCCTAACGCATCAAACTTTTCTTTAAAAGTTTTATCTGCATGAGATTGTTCATGTTGCTCAAAAGACTGCCAATACGTCACAATTGCTACATGATCTTCAGTTTGCTTTTTTGATGCTATTGAACCTTCGTCAGAGATAAAACCAGAGAATTTATATACCTGCCCTCCAATAAATCCGCCTTTATCATCACCATAGATATTCTTAACGACGTTGCACATTTCCCCCAAAGCAAGCTCTACATCCTCTACTGCTACACCTTCTTTTAATTTGACAACGTTGTATAACATTACACATCCAAATGGAATGTTTAGTGGATTGAACATTATATACTCCTTATTTATTTAAAATATTAACTGCCTATTTTAATTTCTTAAATTATCGATTTTTATAAATACTGAATATATAAACTTATATATATTCAGATGGAATTATCTAATTTTCAATAACGTTCTTTACTTAAAAAATGCTCAATGCGGGTTCATTTAGCTCACCCAATTGTTCACGCAAATCTAGTATGTGTTGTTCCCAATATTGAATTGTATTAAACCAAGGAAATGCATGTGGAAATGCTGGATCATCCCACCGTCTGGCTAGCCAGGCGCTGAAATACATTATCCTTAATGTCCTTAATGCCTCAATGTACTTGAGCTGAGGCAGTGGAAACTCTGCAAATTCATTATAACCTTCCATGATTTCACTTAGCTGTGTAGTTTGCAGTACACGATCTCCAGATAGTAGCATCCATATATCTTGTATGGCTGGTGCCATTCGTGCATCGTCAAAATCAATAAAATGAGGCGCATCATCTCGCCATAGAATATTTCCAATGTGGCAATCCCCATGCACTCGAATATATTCTGAATTCTTTATATCAACATATATTCCATCGATAATTTTTAGAATTTCAACGACAAGTGCATCATAAGATGCTCGAATATGCTCTGGGATAAATTGATCCCTTATTAATAGTGCACTTTCATGACCGTAATGTTTACACGTTATTGCTGGACGATATTGAAAAGCACGGGCAGCACCAACACCATGCATGCGTCCCAAGAAACGCCCTAAAGTAAATAAATTATCTAGATTGTCTAACTCTGGTGCATGCCCACCTTTCCTTGGGTAAAGGGCAACTCGAAATTTATCGTGATTAAATAGAGTTTTACCATTTATACACAATGGTGAAACAACAGGTAATTCTTGTTCTGCTAATTCAATACTAAACTGATGCTCTTCAAGAATTTGTTCATCTGCCCAACGTTGAGGACGATAAAATTTTGCAATTAGTGGCTCATTATCTTCTAGGCCAACTTGATAAACACGATTCTCATAACTATTTAACGCTAGTATTCGACCATCACAAATATAACCTTGGCTTTCTACTGCATTTAGAATGAAATCTGGAGTGAGGTCTTCAAAAGGGTGAGCAGTCTGAATTTTCATGCATTCATACAATCTGTTGTTGTGCTTATAGTAATGCTTCTAATAATGATTTAATATTTTTATCACCAGACTGCCATTGAATAACGGCTTTTCTACCTGAACTTAAACATTTTTCACCGAATTCTTGCTGCGCAAATTCATCGCGTGTTCGCCTCACAATGCTATCTGCCTGGTCGTGGCTTAAGCCTCCCATGATTAAATACTTTTCGTAAACTTTATCTTTATAAACTTTGTGTGTAGTGGTAAGTTCGCTGATAACTCCATACGTGAAAACCGAAATCTTTTTTCTGCTATCTCTAGCTTTATTTGGATCCGGAATAGGCAGATCTTTTGTAGCATCCTGCATAATACTATGTACTTTATTACACATTTCTACTGTTTCTTGATCATCACTAACCATATGCAACTTTTATTGTCTAGCAACTGCAACTCTAATGGCATCTAATTTTAGCTGTGCTTGTTGCATGTATTCTTGAATTTGAATAGTTGTCGACTTTAAATAGTCTATCTCTTCTTTTCTAATGTTTGGATTAACTTTCGATAATGCAACAAGACGTTCGAGCTCAGAAGATTGAATCGCTTGCATCTTTTGTATACCTGTTTTTATAACATCATCTCGCACAATTGCAGCAATAGTCTCTGCATATGTTATTAACTCAGTTATGTGTTTGCGTGCATGACGTATTATATTTTGTCCAACAGCATTCTTAACTCGTTTAGCTAAACGATTCATATGTTCAATAGTTAATACTTTACTTAAATCATTTCGCTTTTGGTCGGTTACCACACGAATTAATGTTTGTGGTAAATAACGATGTATCTGCAATTGTTTAGGTGCCGTACAATGAATAGTGAAAATTCCTTCAAGCAACAGAGTACCTGGCTTTAGTGACTGGAGATTTATTGTACATAAAGTAGCATTTCCAAAATCACCAGATAATATTAAATCCATTGCCCCAGTCACCATTGGATGCTCCCAGGTGTGAAATTGCATATCTTCTCGAACCAATGCCTTAGCTCGATCATATGTGGCAGTCAGCCCACCATCTGGCAGTCCTGGAAAATTGTGACCATGCATATGATCCCCCGGCTGTATAACTACACTATGAGCACTGTGATATTGCTGCTCTACGCCAAACTCATCACAAACACGCTCCATATAATCTACCAGCTCTAGCTGATTGCTTGCATCTAAAATACTCTCCACCACTTCAGCGGCTATACGTGGGTTACATGAATTCAGTTCTAAAAGCCTATCTCTACCTTGTTGTAAAACTTTCAGCAATTCTTCTGATTTCTTGCGCGTATCTTCAATTAATGACTCAAAACTTTCGGCATCTTGTTGATTTGACAGACACTGCAGTAAACGCTGCGAAAATACTTGATAAATACTCTGCCCTATTGAACAAACTTGTTGAAATGCATTTAACCCTTCATCATACCAACGTAGCAATTTTTCCTGCGCACCTGCTGCATAATGGGGCACATGGATCTGCACCGTGTACATTTGACCAATGCGATCTAATCTTCCAATACGCTGCTCAAGCAAATCTGGATTTAAAGGTAAATCAAATAGCACTAGGTGGTGTGCAAATTGAAAGTTGCGTCCTTCGCTGCCTATCTCTGAACAGATAAGTACTTGAGCACCATCATCATCTTCTGCAAAATATGCGGCCGCACGATCCCTAGCAATCAAATCCAATCCTTCATGAAAGACCGCCGAACGTATGGCATGTTGTATACGTAAATATTCTTCTAAAGCTTTAGCCGTGCTTGCTAACGCGCAGATTACTAAAACTTTTTCGTCACGATGTGTAAGCACCCATGTTGCAAGCCACTCTACTCTTGGATCAACATCCCACCAGGTTTGATCTAATAGAATTTCTGGACATAGTAACGAGACAAGCCCTTCCTCCGCTTCGATCTGGGTAATTTCTTTATCAACTACTTGTGCATATTGATCTGGAGTTTCCAGCGAATACGTATGTAATTGGCGTTGTGGAAATCCTTCCACTGCATCTCGTGTATTTCGAAACAATACTCTTCCCGTTCCATGTCTATCCAAAATATTTTTAATTAATTTATCAATGGCATGTTTCGCATTATCTCCTTCTAATAACAATTTAAGCTCATGAATTGCCTCATCACCAAGATAGTGCGCTATTTCGTTTAACAAGTTTGTATCATTGTGTAAGTTTTCTTCAGCATTAGCTGCAAGGAGTTTTTGCACCAGTGCATTAATTGGTTGATAGCTTTCTTCTTCCTCTCTGAATTTTTGTAAATTATAGTATCGATCAGGATCCAGAAGACGCAATCGAGCGAAATGTCCATCAATACCTAATTGTTCTGGAGTGGCAGTAAGCAATAACAAACCAGGAATCTGTCGCGCTAAGGCTTCAATACAAGCATATGCCGCGCTCACCTCGGTTTCTGTCCAGCTCAAATGGTGAGCTTCGTCAACGATTAAAAAATCCCAATTTACTGCTAGTGCTTGTGTATGACGCTGACTATTTATTAACCATGATAGCGCGCATAAAATGCACTGAGCGCTATCAAATGGATTACCATGTTCTGCGCCTTCTAGCGCCACGCATCGCTCTTCATCTAAAATTGTAAATTGCAAATTAAACCGCCGTGACATTTCTACCAACCATTGGTGTACCAAGCTATCAGGAACAACAATGAGCACTCGACTTGCGGCTCCGGTTATAATCTGCTGGTGTAATATCAAACCAGCTTCAATAGTCTTGCCGAGACCATACTCATCTGCCAGTAATACTCTTGGGGCATGTCTTCGTGCAACTTGATAGGCAATGTAAAGTTGATGAGGGAGCAGTTGTACTCGTGGGCCAAGCAAACCATAGCTGGGTGATTGCTGCAAACGACGCAAATGATGAAGCGTCTCAACACGTAACTGAAAACTGCTAATCTTATCGATTTGTCCCGCAAACAATCGGTCTTGTGGTCGACTAAATTGAACAAAGCTCTCAAGATCAATTTCCTCTAGACTAATTAGGTTTCCATCACTATCTGTACCTTCATATATTAAATATCCACCTTGCTCATGTATCTTTGATATCGTAAGACTCACACCGTCAGCACTACTGACATTTTCTCCAACTGTATAATGGACACGACTCAATGGGGCGTTATCCATTGCATAGGTACGCCGCTCTCCTACTGCTGGAAAACTGACAGTTACACGGCGGTTAGCCGTGTCCATTACAATTCCAAGCCCTAGCTCAGATTCCGTGTTACTCACCCAACGCTGGCCGGGTATAAATTGAATATCCATTAATTTTTAAATCTTTAAGATATTGAGTTTGACCACTTGAATGGTCTTTAGAGGATAAGAGTATGTATAAAAACTTATATTGAATAAATTATTCAATACGGCTTATCGCTTAATTTAAAAACTTAGCTTAGTGACAATAAGAAGTCATATGAATCGAAATAATTAACGCAATGATGGCATACTTTTCGAGAACCTGAAAAGTATTAGTCAGAAACTACAGGATAGAGAGAATTATTGATTAGAAATTGCTTCGTAAAACTGCTTTTCTGAGATCTCATTGCGATCAAAATAGAGCTTAAACAGTTGTTTAGCACGCTTATCATTATTCACAATCTTTTTTAAAAACGAGCGCATTAACTGTGTCTTTTCGCTGACCTGTTTGCGGGTATTTAGCGCCATTACTCAAACTCCTTTTGAGCAATCAATGATGAGTGCGCCAAATTACTATGATTTAGCGCAAACCATAAGCCCTGCTATGTGCTAATGGGCAGAAAATGCCGACCAAACGCTAACAAATATGCTATTAAATTGAAGAGCTTAAAAAGCTATAAGCAAAGAAAACTCTTTCTCATTAATTATATTTGCAAAAAACTGCTTTTGGATATTTTTGACAGTATCGCTCTGAGAAAGGCTTGCATTCATTTAAATTTGGTTGTTGTTTACATGTTGCGGCAAGGTGCGCTTTTTTACACTTATATGCACGCGGAAAGGTATTACAAAAATTTTCAAATTTTTCTAATTGAGCCGTGCATTTGACAGACTGTGGATCTTTTTTACATCGACTCAAATAAGGAGAGTACAGGCACTCTTTTACAAGTGGGTTTTGTTGGCAATACGGATGTACAGCTGTAGTAGGCGTCGCTACTTGAACCTCATCTGAACCAGGTGCCTCTATTTCTACAACCTCTTCGTCATAACTCTCTAGCTTAATCACTTCTAGATCTTGGCCTTGTTGAACTTCACTATTTGTTGTTGTCACTACTTGTGGGCTAGCTGATTGCGCAGGGATGACTTCGTAAATTTCAACACCATCCGCTGCTTCTGTTCCTACTGGGGCGGCGGATTCCTGCAATTGTGTAGTGGTTCGCGTTGGCTGATCTTCAAGATTTACATCTAAAAGCTCCGCTTCAGGAATATCTATTAGATTAGATTCAGCACTTAGCCACGTTGAACATAAGAATGAACAAAATATTGAGATTGGAAGCCATTTATTCATCGTGATCACCTGCCTGTTAATTAAATACCTTACTTATTGTACGCTTATTTTCGAGATTTTCAGCAAATTATTACCCTATGTATTATAGATCGAACACAAGCATTTATGGAAATTAACCTCGACTACGATCAGAAAATTCAGAGATGAACACATTACCATTCTGGCCCCCTGTATTTGGTAAGCACCTGAATAGAAAGTCTAGATTCTTACTCTCGAATTCTTTACCAGTTTGGTTACAGAATTAAGTTTCCTGCTACCAAATCACTCTCATGTAGAAATGTCTGTTTTCGGCCAAAAGCGGTCATTCGTTTTTTGAATCACACCGTAAATTATCTTCTATAATTTATTTTATGTTTCTCCCATCGCTCTCACCGCTTCATCCGTGGACATGACCGCATTAGCTAGGTAACCGAAATTTATAAGCGCTGCTTCATAACCGTCGCCTAATTCAGGATGTCTCGCACCCGCTGTCGCATCTTTTACTACGGCCACTTCAAAGCCCTGCTCAAGTAACTCACGCAAATGGGCTTCAACGCAGAGGTTGGCAGACATTCCAGCGAGAACAACTTTGTTGATGCCGCGTTTACGTAATTGTAAGACCAGGTCATTGTTCTCTGGCCCATAAACTTTATGAGGACTGGCAATTACAGTTTTGCCGTCCTCGATGAAAGGCTTGTATTGCTCAAGCCAGTCAGCCCCCGATTCGGAGAATCCCTCCAAGCTCAATGCCCCCTGCCGATCAAACATCTTAATCTCATGCATCAGTTTCTCGACGGTTCCACCGAATTTCCAGTTATGATCGGTGGGATAGTAATAATGCGGTGAAATGAACACTTCAAACCCATTCTTTTTTGCAGCTTTAAACAACCGTTCAATGTTTTCTATCGTGTTGTTTTCTTTCACACTATCACCCACCAATTGCCAGGTAACACCTTGTTCACTGAGGAAATCATTTTGTGCATCGGTTACGAGCAATGCAGTATCTTTACTTTCGATTTCCATTGTTTTTCACCTCTAATTATTTTAAAACCGGATTTTAGAGTTAAATAGATATATATAGTTGGTTAAATAAAATAATTATTTATATTTCTTTGCGAACGAAAGTTGACCTATATCAACAAATATTCCGCCTAGAATAAGTCTTGTTCAGTAAGAGCGACCACTGAATGTCTGTTTTGGCCATTAGCGGTCATTGCAATCCAGTAACTTCCAAAGTTCACCAAAAGGTTTATTTACCTTAAAGTGTACTGAATATCAGTCGATATCGTATTTAATGGTTTTGAGTAAAGTAAAAACGTCATACATAATTAGCGACCCCTGATATGAAATTCCTCCAAGGTGATTCAACAATTAAGAGGATGGCCGATACGCTTGGTCTTCTGTGGATTACATTTCGTAGGATGAACCGTTATACGCAGACTACTAAGTTAAGTGTGGTGGGCGTCCCTTGGTATGATGCAGACGAATGGGAGAAGACTAAAAAAATCTGTGAAGATCCAGAATCTTTTCATGATTCCTATCTACAATGGTTAAGTTACGCAGATAAGGCAACGGTTTCTTTACTTCGTCGTGACGAACCTTTTGAGCGCGTTAAAATTGTAGCGCAAGACTACTCAAAATGGTGCGAAAAGCACAAAATCAGAAAAAACAGACGTTCACGAACTAAATATGTTCAGATTTTATTGAGACAGAAGATAGATATTTAATAGTCTTGGGTTTTGTTCAGTGCTTATAAATGTCCGCTTTGGGTCGTTAGCGGTTATTCAAAAAGTTAATACTCTACTTTGTTACTTAAAGATCAAAGAACTTATTACACTCATTTAATATTTTGTATCATCCATTCATGATGTGCTTAAGATGGCATCAATGGTTTGTATAAAGCCATTACCGATCAGTGGTTTTTGAAGAACGACAGCACCGTGCTGAGATGCTTATTGAGCAGGCCAACTAATTGCTTGGTAATTTTCATAAACACAAAAATACTTATTAATTATTTTCATTAATTGAAGTATTAAAACCAAGCTTTCTTAATTCGATTCTAATTTCATCCAGAACAACAGGGTCATCAATCGTTGCTGGCATCTTATAAGTCTCGCCATCGGCTATCTTTTTTATTGTGCCACGTAATATTTTACCCGAACGGGTTTTGGGTAATCGTTTGACTATGGCTGCGTGTTTAAAAGCCGCAACTGGACCAATTTGTTGCCGTACTCGTTCCACAAGTTCTTGGGAAATCGTTTCGTAATTAGTAGTGACACCACTTTTTAAAACAACCAGACCGAGAGGTAATTGCCCTTTCAATTCATCTGCCACACCTATTACAGCGCATTCGGCCACATCAGGATTGCCAGCCAGCACTTCCTCCATCGCGCCGGTGGATAAACGATGTCCTGCCACATTGATTACATCACCCAGTCGGCTCATTACCCATACATCACCATCTTCATCAATATAGCCTGCGTCCCAAGTCTGATAATAGCCATCATGAACAGATAAATAAGAATTGATATATTGTTCGTCGTTCTGCCAGAGTGTTGCTAGACAACCTGGAGGCAATGGTAATTTCAATGCCATCTTTCCCATCTTGCCTCGCGGTAAAAGATCACCCTGATCATCGAGTACTTGCAAATCAAAACCGGGAACGGGTTTTGAAGTAGAGCCTTTTTTAACCGGGAAAGCTTCCAACCCCGTACAGTTTGCAGTGATCGCCCAGCCCGTTTCCGTTTGCCACCAATGGTCAATTACAGGGATGTGTAAGTTTGTTTCTGCCCATTCAAGGGTTGGAGAATCACTACGTTCCCCGGCCAGAAAGAGTGTTTTTAAAGAAGACAAATCATATTGTTTTATAAATTTACCTTCTGGATCATCACGCTTGATGGCTCTAAATGCTGTTGGTGCTGTAAAAAGTACATTGACTTTATGTGCTTCAATCACACGCCAAAATGCGCCAGCATCGGGTGTGCCAACCGGCTTGCCTTCATACAATATTGTTGTACACCCATGTAATAAAGGTGCATAGCAAATATAGGAATGTCCGACGACCCAGCCCACATCTGATGCGGCCCAAAATACTTCAGCTGGTTCAAGGTTATAGATATTTTTCATTGACCACTTCAGGGCAACGGCATGTCCACCATTATCCCTGACGACACCTTTGGGCGCCCCTGTCGTTCCTGAAGTATAAAGAATGTACAAAGGATCAGTAGCATTTAATGCCACACAATCTACCGGTTTCGCTTGAGAACAGGCCTTGTGCCAATCAATATCCCGCCCAGTTATTAAACCCGCATTGCATGCTGACCTTTGCAGGATAATGCAGGCTTCAGGTTTATGAACTGCAGTTTCAATCGCGGTATCGAGCAAAGGTTTATATTCAATAATACGATTGACTTCGATGCCGCATGATGCAGATATGATCAGTTTAGGCTGAGCATCGTCAATACGCGTTGCCAATTCATTTGAGGCAAAGCCACCAAAGACGACTGAGTGGATAGCGCCGATTCGCGCACAGGCCAGCATAGCAATCACTGACTCGGGCACCATCGGCATATAGATGATGACCCTATCACCCTTACCGATACCATTTTGCGTTAATACACCAGCAAACTTTGCAGTTAGTTCACGCAATTCACGATAGGTATATCGGGTTACAGTTTCTGTGACTGGGCTGTCGTAAATAAGTGCAAGTTGATCGGCATGTCCATTTTCGACATGCCGATCAAGTGCATTAAAACAGGTATTTAGTTTCCCATCGGTAAACCATTTATAAAAAGGTTTATTCGACTCATCTAGCACCTTTGTAAACGGTTTATCCCAATGTATATCCTTCGCTGCATCAGACCAAAAACCTTCAGGGTCATTTAACGATCGTTGATAAGCTTTTAGATAGTCTGACATAAGGTCAAAACCTTATTGCCTTGTAACCCAAAAATCAACAAACGCATTAGTACTTGTGTTGCACAACTGAGATGAATCGCTGAATATTTTCAAAATAGCATCAGCCTGTTTAATTGATAAACGAGTTTTTATGTTACGTTCAAATTTTCCATCTAATAGGGGGATGCCCAAACGTCTGCAACGATGACCGATCTGAAATTCAACTTCGATATCCTCCATATTGCTACCGCATTTAAAATAGTGCTGAAGCACCAAGTACATCATTAACATCATCTGGCAAGGCTGGGTAAACTTCATAAATAGTTATTTATTTCTGGTTAATGTGAAAATCGTATAGAAGAAATGCCTGTAAAAGTTTACTCAGATTAATTCTATCTGATATTAAGCCTATGTGACACGATACTAGCAAAAAGGAAACATCCCTTTGAAGCGGAAGTCCTGGTTGGAATTTATTAACCGAACCATCGATTACGAACTTTATTAGAAATGCAAGTGATTACCAAGCGTTGTTCCTGACAATTAAATAAACAAAACACTACGTCCGCTTTCGGCCAATAGCGGTCATTTTGTGATAGAAATAGTTTTGAGTTTATCTAAATAATTATTATCGATTGACACCAAATTCATGAATTCCCAAGCTAAATGATTCTCCATCGGTTATCACTAAATGAACTCTATCTACTGTTTTATAGGAAAGCTTATTAATGTCTACATTTTTTGGGATTATGTTTACGATATAACCACTTTCTGATATGTCAAATATAGATATTTGCTTTTCTGGTGCTTTTAGGTACTGATTTGCTTTTGCGTCATAGATGAATGTATACCCCTCAGCGCGTACAACTACACCTTCAACGGCAACGACCTCACCAGCAAAGTGTCTACGAACATTTTCATCAAACAAGCGTCGTGTAACTATATGTATCTTCTCGCCTATTTCGATAAGCATAATTGCAGTCCTCCTTTGTTTATTTCAAGAATAACCGTATGTCCGCTTTGGGTCGAAAGTGGTCATTCGATACTACTCTTAATTAAATTAACTACAATTTAACAAGTAATTAGAAAATTTGTTCATTATGGGGATTTAATTTTCCTGATCCATCAGTATACAGTTCTAAAACAGCAAATCCGTTGAAGTAGTTGCAATAGTATCTAGTACCATTTTCAATTTTTTCTATTCCTGAGCAATGTTCATTAAGTTCTACTTTTTCAGTTTGGTCATATTTAAATGATATAAAAACATTATTTGTATCTAAACTATGTTGTTCATGTATCTCTGAGGAAGTCTTTGGAATGAATATAGGAATCCAGCCTTTATCCATAAGACCAGATTTTTTGGCCTCATCATAACTAGAAAAATATGATTTAGGATTCTCCACATAATCACACCACGCTAACAAAAATACCAATATCAGGAGCAGACCACCCAATGTTAAAAATGATGCTTTTAAATACATACTCTGAGTTAACGAATAAGCGACATCTCATCAAAGTGGATTGATTATATCTATAACCAGAATGTGATAGCCTTAATGTCATAAGGTGAAGATGCGTAAACTTCTTCAAAACCTAGAATGTCTCTATAGAAAGCAACTGTCCTGTTAAGCTCATGAACAGGCAAATTCATTGCAATATATTTCCCTGATGTGAATTTTGGCTTCATGAGATTTTCCTCGTTTTCAAAATTGACACATGACACCGCATGCAACGGTATGTCGTAGTTTACATACTGATTGAGTTAATTTTTTAAGTCTATAAATTAAATATTCGCTTTGATTCGAAAGGAGACAATTTATTTGGTAACTAGAAAAAATAGCCACCCCAAGGCTGCACAAAATAATATTACTTTTACAATACTAATTTTGTATTTAAATAATGCTAAGAATGCAGCTATACCTATAAGTAAGGAAGCCCAATCAAACTGCTCTTTTAACCCTGCTGGCCAAAGTACATGGTAGGCAAAAAATATTGCAAGGTTGAGTATGACTCCTACTACCGCTGCGGTAATTCCTATCAAGGGCGCCGTGAACTGAAGATCGTGTCGCGTTGCTTCGATTACAGGACCACCAATGAATATAAAAAGAAATGAGGGTAAAAATGTAAAAAAGGTCGCTACACACGCACCAATAATTCCAGCCATGGGCAACAACTCAGGGCCAAATAATTCTTTAGTCCAACCTCCAACAAATCCCACAAATGTTACAACCATAATTAGCGGACCTGGAGTGGTTTCACCTAATGCCAGTCCATCTATCATCTGGGTAGCTGTTAACCATTGATAGTGATCTACGCCACCTTGATACACATAAGGTAAAACAGCATAGGCGCCACCAAAAGTCACTAGTGCAGCTTTACTAAAGAACCAACTCATTTGTGTGAGCGTACCCTCCCAGCCATACTTAAAAATAATTAATGCCATGACACCTAGCCAAATCGAAATTCCTATTACAATGAACGAAACTAATCTTCCCCAATTAAATCTCGCATAGTTTGGTATTGACGTATCATCATCAATAATTGCTGTCCCATATGATGAATGTTCTTGCATTTGATGCAGATTAACCTTGAAGTAATCTGGCAAGAGATGAGATCCCAAATAACCGAGAATACCTGCACTGATTACAATTAATGGAAACGAAACCTGGAATATAAATATTGCAATAAAGGCAATTACCGCTATGGCTCGTAAAACATTATTTTTCAATGCGCGCGAACCAATTCGATAAGCCGCAAATAAAACGATCGCGGTGACTGCAGGTTTCACTCCATACAACACTCCCGCGACTATCTGGGTATTACCATATACTAAATAAATCCATGTAAGCGCTATAAGGATAAATAAGGAAGGTAATACAAATAAAATGCCGGCAATAAGGCCACCTTTTATTCCATGCATTAACCAGCCAATATATGTCGCCAATTGTTGAGCTTCAGGTCCTGGCAATACCATGGTGTAATTTAATGCATGTAGAAAACGATGTTCAGAAATCCAGCGTCTTCGCTCAACGAGTTCTTGATGCATCATACTAATTTGGCCGGCAGGCCCACCAAAACTAATAAAACCAAGTTTTAACCAATAACTAAGCGCCTCAAACAAGCTTACCGCTTGGCGCTTGTCAGATGAAACGACTGACAAATCAGTCATTCAGAACAACAGGGTAAAAATAATGAAGTAACCGATAAACACAATCGATTGTGAAAAAAATACGAAAGTAAAATGATTAAGCGTTGGCGATGGATAACATTTCCTCGCGGCGAGTGAATTTTTCACGCGGTTTCCCTTTAGGTTTACCGGCTGCTACTTCGGCGGCATCAATTTTTTCCCATTGTCGGTAATTGATATATTGCACACCTTTCTCGTCCAAAATTTTATACAGACCTTCACGCCCTAGTTTTTCGCCCTCTAACTTATTGTAATCTTGCAGTAAAGAATCCACCGACTCTACCGCACATGCTCGATTGGTTCCGATAATCCCAGAAGGACCGCGTTTAATCCAACCTGCAGTGTATAAGCCAGGGATTACATCACCACCTTGTTCGGTAGTGATGCGACCTGCTTCATTCGGCATAGTGCCCCAACGATCATAAAACGGGACACCAGGGATAGGTACGCCATTATATCCAATACTGCGGAATAAAATACCACATTCAATTTCTATGGTTTCGCCTGTACCTTTGGCAGATTGTTTGAAAGGTTCGCCAGATAATTCATTAATTTCAAGGACCACTTTTTCCAATCTTCCATCACCTTCTAAACGAACAGGACTTTTTAAAAAAGTTGAAATACAAATACGCGGCTTACCAGTATCTTCTGAATCAGCAAACTTCTGGAAAACTTCGACATTCTTTTTATTTCCTCGACCTTCTTTTGCAACCAGTTCTTGCTGACTCGTCTCATTTAATTCTAGTTCTGCGGGATCAATATAAGGGCGACAGTTTTCAATCTCTAAAAATTCTTTTAATTCTTTAGAAGCAAACTTTGCTTGTGCGGGTCCTCGACGCCCTACTACATAAATCTTTTTAATTTTACTGTCAGCCAATGCATCCAGTGCGTGTTGCGCAATATCCGTATTTTTCAACTCATCAACAGATTTAGCCAAAATTCTGGATACATCTGCAGCCACATTACCTTGACCTATGACTACCGCAGTTTCGTGGGATAAATCAAAGGTTCGGTCACGGTAATCCGGATGGCCGTTATACCACCCTACAAATTCTGTGGCCGTATAGCTGCCTGGTAAGTCTTCGCCAGGTATCCCTAATCTACGGTCAGTTTCTGCACCACATGTGTAAATCACAGCGTGGTATGTTTTCTGCAAATCTTCTGCTTTAATATCTTCCCCAACCGTCACATTTCCTACAAAATTGAACTCTGGGCTTTGCGCAATCTTTTTGTATACCTCGATTGCTTGTTTGAGTTTTGGATGATCAGGCGCAACACCATTGCGCACTAATCCAAAAGGCGCGGGAAGCCGTTCTATTAAATCAACCTCTACGGTAAGGCCTGATTTAATTAAAGCTTCGGTTGCATAAAATCCACTAGGGCCGCTTCCTACAATTGCCACTCGTAATGGATTCGGCTCACTGCCTAAATTACTCATAACATACTTCCCAAAAAAATTGACTTAATTTTCTGTCAATAGATAAAAACGCACCGTGCTAAGACTGTGCGTTATGGTATAAATATTTTATAAAGATTTAGAACCCTAATTCTGATTTACGATCTTCTGCACCGGGCAGTGGATCCATAGGCTCTTCTATCAAAGGTAGATCTGGGGCTTTTTCAGCATTGATCTCGACCCACTTCTCCTGACCTTCAGGTATGTCATCTTCTTCATAGATTGCTTCAACTGGACACTCTGGAATACATGCGCTGCAATCAATACATACATCTGGGTCGATATATAGCATTTCATCGTCATAGTGAAAGCAAGCGACCGGGCATACTGCTACACAATCCGTGAAACGACAACCTTTACAATTTTCAGTTACAACCGTAGTCATGAGTCTGTTCCCTATATTGCTAATGTGATTAGACTATAAAATATAGAAGCCGTGATAGGTGTCACGAGGCAAAGAAACTAGCGTGAAAACAGCAGTACTTCACCACGATTGAGTTCAATCCCGTCTCCGCTATAGCGCTTATATTTACCATTCAAATGCTGATCTTGGATATTTTTTTGAAATCCATTTTCCTGCAATTTAAGTAGGAAAAATCGCAAAAATAAGGGGTGATATGTACACGAATATTCGAAACTAGGCAACATTGGAGCATTCTTAAAGGATACTATCGTGCCCCGTTTCATACCTGCACCTGTACGAATACCCATCTCACCGAAAACTATAATTGTCCCTGCTAGCATATTAACGCCAGTGAAATCACCTGCATTTCCACCAATAGCAATCAGTCCTCGACGCATAGAATTGCCAATCTCATTTTTGGCATTGCCATGAATAAATATTTCCCCACCTTGAATGCCTGATGGTTGACCCCTAAATGCACTACCCACCATATGACCTGCATTACCCTTAATCGTAATACGTCCACCTGACATCTCTGGACCCACCCAATCACTTGCATTACCTTTAACTAGAATTTCACCGCCTGACATCCCAATGCCAACGTGCATGCCCACATCCCCTTCAATGGTAATTTTACCTTGCGACATACCTGCACCAATCATTTTGACGTTACTCATATCGCCTTCAAGGTGTAAATTTGGATTACCCTTACCCGTGATTTTAAAAAAGTCACCTATTTTGGCAATAACATTTCCGTGCATCACCTGCTGGTGCTCAATTCCGGATTCAGAAAGCCCCGATAATATTGCGGGACTAATCGCCTCCGCCTCTAATGGAACTTCGGGCTGGGTATGTAGTTGTAGAAGCGTAATGCTCATGCTTATTTCTTATTTTAGAAAAATTTTCTATCTTATTGTATTAATTATCTTTTGCTATCTCATGAAGATGAAACTTAAATTTACCCAATTCACCACCATAGTTACCCGCCGAAACCATTACCGCACCCTTTTCTGCCGCAGCATGAATACCGCGACGCATTGCTTCCAGCACATCACCTTCATTCAGCCCATCTGCAACGATCTCATAAATAGCTTCCACATTCTCCGGAATGACGGTGTTAGGTGAAACTGAACGCAAGGTCGGGCAATAGGGGTCATTAGTGGATGCAATCAGCGCCTTATAGTGTGAACCGACCTTACTTCCTGATCGAACTACACCCTGTGGAAAAGGCAAAAATACTCCTGCGACTTCACGCATGGCGTTTGCTGCTGCAGTAGCTGCACGTAATGCAATATTTTTGCTGGAGCCAAAAATTATTAAATTGCCTCCACCAACTGCTGGTTGTATTCCAAAAGAGTCATCGACCAAGAATTCACCTTCCATTACTGGAATGCGCCACAATTTGCGACCGTTAATTAATTTACTAATTTGATAGCTATCGCCAAAGAAACGTAATTTTCCACCCACCACTACAGTCTTTTCGGACACTAGGCCGTTGTAGCAAGCCGTAGTCGGGCAAGTCATCACACACTGTCCGATTCGATCAATTAATTGCCCAGCAATAGTTTTACTACTCATCGTAAACAGCAGCACGCTAATACCGGGCCGTCGGTCTGGTGTATCTTCTTCTGGAATCTCACATTCAACAGCTGCTTCTAACTTGCAGCGAATGACCGATGTAGCGAATCCAGTCATCGATGCTGCAGCTGCACGTGCCCATTGCTTTGAATCCGCTGTAATAATTACGCGCGCGCCACACATCTCAAAGGCTTCTGCAAAGGTATCCACAACTTCTGTTTTATTAATTCTCATGATTTTGGATTAGTTGGGATAACTTCATGATGATGCAGGTAGTCATCACTAACTGCGTAATTATTAAATTTGACTGAATAGTAATCCTCAAAGAAAGGTTCAATTTCTCCTGCAATATCCGCGTTATACCCCGGTTTTGTATGCAGAATCTTACCTTTGTGATCGGTAGCAAACTCATGATCCTTAATTACAGTTACACCATCTTTAATGACATAACGCGGTGCATTAAACATTTGTTCTTTATCTTCTTCTTCGGTATAAATTGTAATATCTGCATCTGCACCGACACCTAGATGACCTTTGCTTGTTAATCCTAAAGCTTTTGCAGGACCTGCCCGAGTAATGATGGCGATCTCGTTGAGCGTGTACTCGCGCTTAAGATCACGCAACTCGGTTTTGTCAATCGCTTTTTGATTTACATTTTGTAATGCTTCTTGACGGTAAGCGCTATCCATTAATAACTTAATAAGTTTTGGATAGTTCATGAATGAACCGCCATTGGGGTGGTCGGTAGACAACAACACACGCCAAGGGTCTTTAGACATTAAAAATAACTCCAAGCCCATCGCCCACTGCAAGCTATGCGTATATACACTTTCTTGATAAGTAAATGGAATAATGCCGCAACCACTTTCGCACTCTGTGTCAGCATTAACCCATTTATTGAACTTAACATGGCGCAACATCCAAGCTAGCGGTGCGTCTGCAGTCATTGCAGTGGCCTTACCAAACATGACTTGGCCCACATCTGCAGTGATATTTTCATTATTATTTATGTAATCGATGATTGGTCGAACACCTGAGACTGGATTTTTATTTACCTCACCCCCAAAACTATGAAATTGAATATGTGCCATATGCACACGTCGGCCCTGTGCTGCCTTCATTGTGTCTAATGTAGTACTGATATTGCCGCTATGACCTAAATTATTACAATGAATGTGTGTGGGATGTGGTAGTCCTAACTCATGTGCAGCTTCGATAAAACTTTCGATAACATGAATTGGAGTTATATCGTAATGATCGATATTTTCATTAACATTCGTAATGTTGGCGTTTTTGCGGCCTTTCCAAAGTTCATCACTACCAGGATTTACTAATTTAAGTGTGTACCCATGCACAGAATCAATCCACCATGCAATGGCTTCTTTGAATTCTTTTTTACGCCCTTCTTTCAACAATTTATATAAGAAGGTATTGTTGCCCAACAACACATAAAAGCCTTTATCAATTACTGGCGTATCATCCAGTTCTTCCAGAACGTGCCTTGCTGTAATAGGTGGTACCGCAGCTTCCATTGCTGTGGTGTACCCCATCGTAGCGTAGCGATAACCGGTAGCAAAAGTTGAAGGCACAATGCCGCCGGTACCCGAACGAGTTACTGCAGTTTTAGGATGAATGTCTAAGCGATGATCTTCTGGTAGTAACTTACGAGCAAGATTAACCTTTGGTCCTGCTATATGGCAGTGAATATCAACAGCTCCCGGCATCACGACCATGCCATGAGCATCAATCTTGGTAGCAGAACTTGCAACTGTATCTACGATCTTGCCATCTTTAACACAAATGTCTTGGACTTTACCGTCAATATTATTTGCGGGGTCGTAAACACGACCATTAACAATTTGTAATTCTGATGACATTTATGGTTATTCTTAAAATAATAACAACCGCATTACAATACGGTTGCTAAAAATATATAGCTACTATTTTAAGCGGCTACCCTTGCCTTATTTCCCTTAAGCAATTCCTTCACGTGCGAGCGTATTCCTTCTAATACTTCTTGGTCCGATGGAAATGGTGAATCAAATGCGGGACGCAGTGAGATCGGCACATCATCCATTCTATATACAGTTCCACCTGTATTAATTCCATACGTTGCAACAGCAAAACGTACTTTAGAAATTTTGGTTGTATGTGTTTCTTTTGCATCCAAAGTAATTACCGGAATTTTTTTCAAATGCTCAATAGCTTTTTTAGAAAAATTTGACGCGGGATCGGACGCAATGATCATTGCAGCATCGGCCTCACCTCGAGCAAGCACATCGCTAGTGGTAAATTCGCCAGGATTAAATCTTGGAAATCCTCGATTAAAATTCACGCCAAATGGATAACCGGTTTGCCAAGACACAACATTGTCGGCGCCTGTCACATTACCATGCCCTCGTACAGGTTTGGCAACAAAATGCGTGTATTCGTTAAGATCCGCAGCTAATGAATAGATTGCGCCAGAATTAAAATGACGTCCACGCGTCATGGTTAAACCCATACCTAAGAATAGAACGCCATACTGTGCATTCTTCATGCGATTCACTAAATCATCGAGAAGATCACGTGAGACGCCGGTTTCTTCTTCAATGTTTTTACTGATCTTTTTACCTTTAACCAATGCGCGTAATGCCCAAATGACTTCAAAATCTTTACCTGGTTTTATTTGTACAAATATATCTGCAACCGGCGTACTAGGCGTTCTACGCACATCTACCAAAACAACGGTTCTATCTTTCTTTCCATTGGGAATGTACATTCCCTTTGGTGTTACAGCATATTTAGTGAAATGTCGCGGATGAGATTCTGCAGGGTTACCTCCCCAGTAAATCACTAAGTCAGCACGGTTTTTAATTTCGCCAAGTGTTGCGGTGCTCTCACCAACACCTTGAAAAGCCATGCCAGATGGCCCATGACAAACTGATGTCGTGGTATCAATGTTGCCATTAATCGTGTCCATGATATCAACGGCAACCCGTTGTGCCTCGCAAGGTGAATCACTTAGGCCATAAGTAATTGGAAACTTTGCATCTACCAAAATCTGAGCAGCTGTTTTGATACCTTCCTCAAGACTAGCTTCTTTGCCATCAATTAAAACAACGGGACGGTCTTCCAAGGTGTGTTCGTAAAACCAAGCGCGACCGAGCACGCAGGCCTTCTTTGCTTTAGTGATGCGATGCTCATCGAGATCAACTGTGAGTTCCATATCATCACACACACACCCACAAAAAGTGCATGTTGCGTCTTTGACAATTTTAATGTTCTTGTTTTCTTTAGGCTTGGTTTGCGTGGCTTCAGTCATTTTGAACTTTTCCTGAGATTTCTTAGAAGTACTATCGCTGGATCAATCTTTCACTTTTGTGACCTTAACTTCCATGTGCTTAGACATCGGCATTCCTGAAGCTGCTGTGTCTGACTCCATTAACTGACTTGAAGGCGGCCCATAAGGTATAAATATCATTCCTGACGGCAAGTCCTGATCTTTTTTGCTCTTGCAAGTAACAACTGTTTGTCCAACATCCGATTTTAATCGAATCTTATCACCATCATTGAGCTGTAAACGCCGCATATCTTTTTCATTCAGTTCAGCTGTAGAGGTCACCTCTAGATATTCATCTTTAAGTTTACCTACATTTAGCGACGTCCCTTGCTTTTGAGAACGCCCTGGTATGAGGATCATGGTCTCTGCCATTTATAATTCCTTATTTATCATTGAGTAACTGCTCTTGCATGGCTGAGCAAGAATAGATGAGCAATACAGGCCCATCAAGTAAAAAAGCCGTAAATTATCGACTGTCTCAGTCCCTATAAAATGGAGGGGTAATAATCCCGCTGCTTGTTTATATTATCATATTCTAATTTACAAGCTTGATAATAAGACTTCTTGTGAATGTGATTAATCTGCAGTGCAATTAGATCCAAGCAGTAGATTGTGATCACATTATGGCTAGCTTCCTCACATTAAAGTTCGATAAACTACACTTCTAATAATGACTGCCTGTTGGCAGCTAAATAGAAATAATGAAGAATTTGTCCTATTTGAGGCCTTCTTCAAAATAATTTAAATGCTTGAGGAGGACTCCATCATGCCGAAATATATCATCGAACGCGAAATTCCAGGTGCGGGTAATTTAACCGCTGAGGAACTGCAAGGTATCTCACAAAAATCATGCAGCGTTCTTAAAAGCATGGGACCACAAATCCAGTGGGTACAGAGCTTTGTAACAGACGATAAAGTCTATTGCACGTACATCGCACCTAATGAAGATGAGATTCGAAAACATGCTGAAGAAGGTGGATTTCCAGCTAATAAGATCTCTGAAATTAAAGGCGTAATTGACCCAACCACGTCAGAATAACTCTTAATATCCTCAATCTTAAATAAATTCCTCGTTTTCAATGACGCCGAGATTTTGTAATAAAAATTCTTAGGCAGTAGCTTTTGGCACAGGTTGAGGCACAGTACATTTGATGACAGGTGTTTATAGATCAAGTATATCAGGACCGCAAAATGTACTGTAACCATGAGGTGCGCCAAATTATCAAGCGATTATTACGCAAAAATTTTGTTTCAGCCAGATTTTGCTCTTCGGCAACTGTCCCTGCATTGCTCTAATAAGTTACATCCATCTAACAGTGCAAATCTGACATACAATACTTCCCTGTATATGCGCCGGTTTTTGCTCCTGCAAAACCGGCATACAATACTTCCCTGTATATAAAGTGCTGCGACCGCCAGGGATGGCGGACGTGCAGAAATTGCAGGAGCATATTTCTGCCAACAAAGCATTGAGTCAAAAGATTAAGTTATTAGGGACTACCGAAGATACAGCCGGAGTTCGTAACCACAATTGGAAAATCACCAAGGTCTCGCATAATTTGTGCGACATTGTAATTTTCCAACATTGGTTTTACATCATCAGCTTGAATGTCTTTTATACATTCATCCATAACGCGTAGGATATACATTTTTTCATTTTCGATGACACGAAAGTTTATACTCTCTTGCTTTTCATGCTGCCATTCTTCAGTGGTGGCATTTGGAAAATGGTCCACAAGATATTCTTGAATTAATCTTGTTACGTCTGCATTATGAGGCATTTAGCGGCGCTTAATTTATTTGCACTGGGCTAGCAGTATCCTGGCGATCACAACCCCAGCATATAAACTCTTTTAAGCTTGCAAAAAACGATTTCTTTTTTATAGGTTCAGATGACTCGCCATTAGCCATACGTTCAAATCTAACAATCAACCCATCTAAAAACTTCACCATTTCAGGCGAATCCCATTCACGCTCACCGGTTGCTTTATAAATGAGTTTACCTTCCGGATTAATTAAGAATGTAGTTGGTAAGCCACGAACGCCCCAGCTCGCAAGACTCATATCTTTATCAAGAAGGATAGTGAAATTGACTGGGACTGACTCTAAGAATTTTTTCACCCCAGCCAAGCTCGGTCCAACATGTACACCTACCACTTCTAATCCCCTACTATTGAGTTGATTATGTAGGTTATTCATTGCTGGCATCTCTTTACGACAAGGTATACACCATGTCGCCCAAAAGTTCAGCAATACAAACTTACCTTGATAATCATCTAAACTTATACTCCTGCCATCAGTCGTATCCAAATTAAAACCACTCGCTTTTGGTTCACCGTCTATAGGGTCCATAAGCATTCTAGCCTGCGCAGTACTCAAAGATAAAATCAGTAGTACGAACAAATTAATTAGCATGCGCTTGATCATGGTTACCCTATCCCTTCTTTTTGTATTTAAACGTATAAATACCATGTAATTTTGATTGAAAAACTATCAATAAGTTCGTCAGTGTAATTGGCTGTCACGTAGTGACACCATGGGTTTGTAATCATCCAGCATGGCCTGGAGAAAATCGATCATGAATGGTGAATTCCATACACGCGAACCTACAGCTCGATAACGTATATTGCCTTCAGGGTCTACAACAAACGTCGTCGGCAATAATGGTACACCCCAATGACCTAGCTCTAAATTCATATCTATTAATACCGGATAGGTGATTTTGTTTAGTTTAACTACTGAATTAACACCCTCTACATCATCCCCAGCATGAATTGAAAGTACTATTAATTTTTCTTTCCCAAGTAATTCATATGCATATTGCAGTGTAGTCATTTCGCTCTTGCACACATTGCAGGATATTGCCCAAAAGTTTATCAATACAAACATGCCTCGAAAATTGCTCAGTTCCTGCTTGTTCCCAGATATATCATACAACTCAAAATTCTGTGCTTGAACATTGAGTGGATAGGGATCCATCAAACGCCCATCTTCAGCAAACAATTGGTGAGACACCATAAAAAAACTTAGTGATAACAAAGACAGTGTTATAAATGAATGGTTTTTAAACGTCGTATACATTAAAACTTTTATTTATTTTCATGCGCCCAGTTTGGATCATCGACACTGACATCTCCAATTGGTGCCGCAAAGGCATCTGCCACGAGGGTTGCTACATTATCTCCTGTTAATGACTCTAAGAAAGCTACTAAATTATCAATTTCTGCATCAGTTAGATTTAGTGGCTTAATCAACGGGCTAAGCACCTCATTGGGTACCCCGCCTTGATTATAAAATTCAATTACTTCGCGTAAAGTTAGCATGGACCCATTGTGCATATAGGGCGCTGTCAACACGACATTTCGTAAAGGAGGTGTGCGAAATTTCCAGCGATCATTTGGATCTTCTGTAACTTCGTATAGGCCCAAATCATTTTCTTTAGGCCTTGAAACTGAACGAATCACACTTGTATCTAATTCTGTGAATACGCCGGGTGCTAATTGCACTCTCTTAGTTTTAGGCTCTGTACCCATTGAGACTTGATAACCAAGACCTGTGTTGTGCAGTTGATCATCAGTAAACAATGCATAATCGTCATGTACTAAATGGCAAGTATTGCAAGCACCTTTACCTGTGAAAAGATTAAAACCCTGTTTTACTTGCTCGCTGACAGCATCTTCTTGATTTCCAAAATACCAGCGATCAAAAGGTGAGTTGGCCGCATTGAGAGTTCGCTGATAGCTGGCAAGCGCCATACCAATCGTCTCCATAGTAGGCCCACGACCGTTAAATGCAGCTTCAAATAAATCATCATACTCCTTGATGGCTTTTATTTTATTGATCACATAACCAACCGATGGATTCGCCATTTCATTGCGTGCTAAAAATGGTGCCCAGACTTGCTGTTCTAATGTCGATTCTCGACCATCATGAAAAATTTTGCCTAAGTATGCAGAATTGTATACGGTTGGCGCATTACGTTTACCTGTACGTCCCTCAACGCCCACCGAAGTTTCTAGTTCATTATTTGTAAAACCCTGCTCGGGTATATGACAAATCGCACAAGAAAATGTGTTATTGATGGATAAACGTCGATCAAAAAAAAGCTTCCTCCCCAGCGTCACTTTTTCCGCAGTAATAGGATTATCTTTAGGAACTGGAACTACAGGCAGTCCTAACGGGGGATTAGCAACAAACTCCAGCAGATTAGCTTCTCTACCTATTCTATTTTGCAGATCAAGTGAATGAGTCTTGTAGTCTATAGATTCGTAACCAGTCTTATCATCGCCTGGGCCTAATACAGCCTTATTCTGTTGTGCCAAAACTTCGGCTGAACTTCGCAAACTGGTTGATACAACTATTAAACCAGCAACAACTATAAGAATTAATGCATTAACAAAGATAAATGAAATTTTCTTTACGAATCGCATTATTAATTTCCATTCGCGCTTAATACACCATCTTCAATAAGAAGCGTCTTAATATCTGCTGTAACAAGCTGATCATGCAAAAAAGAGACACTGTATTCTTGCCGAATATTTTTCGATCGATCAATTAAAAATGCACGCAACACGTGGGCCATCGCACCGGTGTAATTACCCTCTTCGTCAAATTCCTTAATTACCATCTGGCCGTATTGTTCGATGACCGGTTTTAATGCTTCTTCTGATGCTGTCGTCAAAAATAACCACTGTGGATCGCCCTCTTCAAATCCCGCACCATATAATTTCATCACTTCAGGGGTATCATGTTCGGGATCAAAACTAATACTAATAAGACGAATTGCATCGGCAAGATTTGGATTTTTTTTGAATCTTTCTTTGATTTTATAAAACACCGCAGTCGCCAAAGGACATCCATTTAGATCCGTACAACTACTATATATAAAAGTAAGCAATACAATTTTATCTCCAAATAAACTCTCTAATTCGAGCACTTCTCCATTCTCAGCTAATACTAAACCACCGCCTGCAGAAGTTATCTTGGGTAATGTATATGTACCAGGCTTAGGAACTTCATACGGTAACGTTGGTGTCCAGCCATCTGCCATGACCATCACTTCCGCACGTGCAGCACGTGAATCAGGCAGCGGTGTATCGTCATCAAATTCACGATCACATGCCGATATCGCAAGCAGCAATATAATTAGAGAGTGATAGTTTAAGATTCTCATTTATAAAAAAACATTTAACAAACAACAAGGCCGCCTCATGGGCGGCCCTGCTTCAGTTATTTAAACTACTGATTACATTACTGTAACAGAGCTAACTCTTTACTCTACTTGTGACAACATTGTGTCCGTTGAGTTCGGCATTTGCGAATATAGTGAATATGCACCAAAGCGCATTTGATGTGCACGACCTAGCTTTAGTTTGTAGAAATCAATGGTGAACTCATGATTGAGTTGTTTACCGTCCCAGGTAAATAGCTTAAAGAACTGCTCATCAGCATCACCAGTCTTATCCCAATTACCTAACAAAGATGACGTAAAGTAGGTACGCTTGCCATCCCAACTTTGTGAAATCATGTTGACCTGGGAGCCAATTACATGTTCGTAAGTTTGCTTAGGATTGAACGGATCTGAAATATCAAAAAATCGTGTTTTACCATCCATAAAGGTTTGTACCCAAAGACCATTATCATCTGCGGTAATTGAAATATCTACCGGTAACGGCACCTTGGAAGGATCACCAATGTCACCAACGGCCTTGGCTTGCCACTCGCCAGCATCATCTTCATAAATCAACCAGATTTGCGAAGTCAACGCAGTGGTGGTGAAGCAGTAATTATGTTGAGACCCCCATGCACAACGAATTTCTAATGGCGCTCCAGGTACTTCAAGTACTTTTTTAGGCTTGCGAGTGTGCAAATTCCAGACCACTACAGTATTGCCGAAACGCTTCATGGCTTCTGGATCCGCTAACATCTTGCCAAAATCCATCATGTAGTTAGACCAACCTGTAAATGAAGAGGTGACCATCAAATTACGTCGTGGTAAGACACGAACATCGTATCCATATCCATCTGCAACATTTCCTGCTTTTATTGCGCCGCGAAGATTTTCATCTGTAGGGTTCCAATGGGCAGCTACAAATTCACCTTCATTGGTAAATTCCGCCATTCCAGTACGTCCCCCATGATCTACATTATTAGATAAGGCGCTGACCATAATTCGACCTGGCAATGCGTACATGGTGTGAGGACCTACCATACCACCAGTTTTTTCTACAAAGTCAGTAATAACTTTATGTAGCTTGGGTTTAGCAGGTTCGGTGTGAACATCAAATATAAAAATTTTATTGCTGTCCAAACCACCTGCAAACAGATAGCGACGATCATCGGTTAAACCTGAATGATGGGCCTCATTGCGACCGCCTACGGAAAGTACGTTTACTACTTTCCCATAATTTTCCGATTTAGGATTAACAGAAACCGTTACAAGTTTGTCTTGCTCATCGCCTAAGCCTTCAACGCCTAAGGTCCACACATAAACATAGTCTTCTTGGCCAACAATCTTTGCCATGTAGGGAGACATGCATGTCTCATCTGCCATAGCGGTAGACAGAAAACCAACTGCAGATGCTAGCACGACACATAGAAATGCAAGTGTACTTTGCATCCATTTGGCTTGTGATTTTGCCATTTTCTTCATAATCTTATGACTCCATATCGTTATTAGATTTATCAGACCTAAGGCCTAAATTCTTCTTTGAATTCGGACAACACTAGCTCTAGGATTAATGTCAAATTTACCCGAGTCAGTGAAAAAACAACTGCCACATTATGCCGCATCTACATTCCCAATCAAAGGCATATAAGAATTGCTCAATTACCTGCAAAATCAATATGCTATTTAATTATTTAGACAAGAAACTAGATGTGCCGAAGATCAATTTAAAGACAAATTTTTTCAATACTAAATAAGCCCTTGTAATCATTATCGAAATTATCCATCTGGATACAACATCATGGTGGAACTGCTGCTATTCTAAGGCCTCTAAATATAGATTAGCTTCTATCAAAACTAAGATGCACTACCTATTTCGAGATGTAACTATATTGATTTGTCTCAGTTTCTTTGCCCTGAGTATCACGGCAGAAGAAGACATTGTCGGGGGAGACTTTGTACTCAGATCTCATCTAAATGAGCCTTATTCCTTGACAGATTCTAGAGGAAAAGTTGTTCTATTGTTTTTTGGTTTCACGCATTGTCCTGATGTATGTCCAAACACACTCAGCACTGTGCAGACTGTGCTCAGCCAGTTAGGAGATCGATCCACAGATGTACAAACGCTATTGGTTAGTGTCGATCCGCAACGCGACACTCCTACAGTATTAGAAGAATACTTGAAATATTTTGATAGTAATTTCATTGGCTTAACAGGCGCAATTGAAGAAATAGATAAAGTAATCAAACAATACAAAGGATTCTATTCGTATAAAGGCAATACTACAGGTGACTCATATTCGGTAGATCACACTTCCAATTTATACATTATTGATACGGAGGGTGCAGTTACCAATATCATTCCTTATGGCCTGCCTCCACAAGCCATTACAGAGAACATAGAAAAGCTATTGCCTAATTCTGCCAGCTAGTCATATACCTTATAAGTGAAGATTTTCACTCAAGAAAAGTCTTGAGAACAATAGAAAAAAACACTACTTATATTGAATATATGCAAACCGCGGGTCACTTGGCGTGCCTTCAAGATCCCCCGCTTCCTTGCCCGGCTGCCACATCACTACTTCTTCAATTTTCTTCGCCAACTCAAAGTCTTTATTTGTGACTCCTTTGGCTGCATGATTCATCAATTTGCAAATGACAAAGGCATAAGACACAGTTAAATCAGGGTGATGAAACGCCGCCTCGGATAGATGGCCAATCGTATTTACCACCATAAGTGTGCCTTTCCAACCATGAGTTTTGTATTTTCGACGAATCCAACCATTTTCATAAAACCAGGCTGGCAATTCCTCTGCTAAACGTGCTTTTATTTCTTCTTCTGAGTAGGTCTGCTCAGATTTTTTATCGCGCCATTTTGACATGATCGCATTCTCCAAGATATGGTTGTCAAATTATACCAATATTTAATTTGGGCTACTTAGCAATTAATAGGTGCATAACAATAAAATTAGCAATACATTAATGTTATGAATACAGGAGTTAAAACGCAAAGGAATAAGTGGCGTGGTCAGCAGCGTGGCAGACAAGTTGACCCATCCGCACTAGAAGAAATTCAAACACTCATAAGTTCTTTCCCATTACGAAAAGACCTTCTGATTGAGTACCTGCATCTTATCCAAGACAAATACCATCATATTTCTTCAACACATATAGTTGCACTTGCACATGAGCTTAAATTAGCTCCTGCCGAAGTCTACGAAGTTGCGACTTTTTATCATCATTTTGATGTTGTAAAAGAAAATGAAACTCCACCGCCTGCATTAACAGTGCGTGTTTGTGATTCAATTACTTGTGAAATCTTTGGTGCAGAAACTTTATATAGCGAACTGCAAAAATTTTATGGTAAGCAAGTACGCATTCAACGCGTTCCATGTGTTGGACGTTGTGCAGAAGCCCCTATAGCTGTAGTTGGAAAAAACGCAATTGATCATGCAAAGTTAGAAGTGGTTTGTGATGCGGTTGAAGTCAACAGTATTGACCCCTCAATTTCAGACTACATAAGTTATAACAGCTATGTAAATAGTGGCGGTTATCAATTAATAAGACGTTATATCGACAGTACTAATAGCTCTGAAAAGATTATAGAAATATTAAAAGATTCGGGTTTGCGTGGACTAGGCGGCGCAGGCTTTCCCGCGGGAAAAAAATGGGAGCTTGTGCGCCAGCAAACAGGGCCTCGTGTATTAGCAATTAATATTGATGAGGGCGAGCCTGGTACTTTTAAAGACCGTTACTTTTTAGAAAGAGATCCACATCGATTTATTGAAGGCGCACTAATTGCAACCCATGCGGTAGAAATCGATGAAATATACATTTATCTACGCGATGAATATGCCGGCTGTTATGAAATCTTATTACAAGAGTTAGATCAGCTAAGAAAAGATCCACCTTGTCAATTACCTCACATTGAATTACGTCGCGGTGCAGGTGCATATATATGCGGTGAAGAATCCGCCATGATCGAATCAATTGAAGGTAAACGTGGAATGCCTCGATTACGACCCCCCTATGTGGCCCAGGTGGGAGTATTTGGGCGTCCTACACTTGAGCACAATTTAGAAACGCTATTTTGGATACGAGATATTTTAGAAAAAGGCGCACACTGGTTTGGTTTACAAGGACGAAATGATCGAAGCGGAATGCGCTCATATTCTGTAAGTGGGCGGGTAAAAAAACCTGGTGTGGTTGTAACTGATGCTGGCATTACGGTAAATGAGCTCATAGAAGAGCACTGCGGTGGTAGGCTGGATGGCCATACTTTTTATGGGTATTTTCCGGGCGGTGCATCGGGCGGAATTTTACCGGCATCGATGGGAGACCTTCCATTAGATTTTGGTACATTAGAAGAGCATGGTTGCTTCATTGGATCAGCAGCGATCATTATATTATCTGACAAAGACAGTGCCCGTACTACTGCTACCAATGCAATGCGATTTTTCGAACATGAATCTTGTGGACAATGCACACCATGTCGTGTTGGTACTGCGAAAGCCGTGGACTTAATGAAAGAAAAGACTTGGAATATACCCTTATTACGTGATCTTACGGGAGTAATGCGTGATGCTTCAATTTGCGGATTAGGCCAAGCAGCGCCCAATCCAATGGAAAGCGTTATAAAATATTTTCCTCATGAACTGAATGACAATGAAACTTAGTAAAAATGGCAGCCAATCCAAAATATTTTAAAGAAGAGCAACCCGTTGAATTTTCAATAAACGGTAAGGCCGTCACGGCATCGCCCTATGAAACAATTCTTGAGGCGGCTAAACGATGCGCCATAGAAATTCCGCATCTTTGCTATAAACAAGGCTTACGGACGGATGGTAACTGCCGTGCTTGTATGGTTGAGATTGAAGGTGAACGAGTACTGCAACCTTCCTGCGTGCGCACACCTACTGAAGGTATGGTTGTGAATACGAATAATGAGCGTGCGTTACATTCACAAAAATTGGTATTGGAATTATTACAATCCGATATGGCCGAGCGCGAATATACACTGAATAATGAACTCGATCAGTGGTCGCAAAAATTAAATGTGGGATTACCTCGTTTTAATTGCCGTTCCCAACCCCAAGAGGATATCTCTCACCCCGCTATTGCAGTAAATTTAAACGCATGCATTCAATGCACGCGTTGTGTGCGCGCTTGTCGAGAAGAACAAAATAATGATGTTATTGGCTATGCATGGCGCGGCTCACATTCTCAAATCGTTTTTGATATAGATGACCCGATGGGTGACAGCTCCTGTGTTGGATGTGGCGAATGTGTTCAAGCATGTCCAACTGGTGCTTTAATGCCTAGCAATGAAGTAGGATTAAAAAAACCCGATCGTATGGTTAATTCAACTTGTCCATACTGTGGTGTAGGTTGTTTGCTTACCTTCAATATTAAAGATGAAAAAATTATTTATGTTGAAGGACGCAATGGACCCGCAAATAAAAGTCGTCTATGTGTAAAAGGTCGCTATGGGTTTGACTATATTCATAACGATGGTCGACTTACTAAACCACTGATTCGAAAACAAAACACTCCTAAAACTACTAATTTAGAGAATCTAAAACAAGAAAACATCTACGATTATTTCCGTGAAGCAACTTGGGATGAAGCACTGGATTTTGCCACCAGTGGTTTAGTGAAAATTCGTGATGAATTCGGCCCTAATGCATTAGCAGGTTTTGGTTCTGCTAAAGGTTCTAATGAGGAGGCGTATTTATTTCAAAAACTGGTGCGTACAGGTTTTAGAACAAATAATGTAGATCATTGCACACGTTTATGTCATGCCTCATCTGTGGCCGCCTTATTAGAGGGTATTGGTTCTGGTGCAGTTTCTAATCCAGTTGAAGATGTAACTGAAGCCGAAGTAATCTTGGTTATTGGCTCCAATGCTACTGAAAATCATCCAGTCGCAGCTACATTTATTAAAAATGCTGCACGTAATGGTAAAACACTCATCGTTATAGATCCAAGACGAACCGAATTGGCACGTCATGCAAAATATTATTTGCAATTTAAACCTGATACAGATGTAGCAATGTTGAATGCAATAATGCATTCCATCATCAAACAAGATTTAGTCGATAAAGATTTTATAAAAACTCGTACTGAAGGTTTCATCGAATTAGAAAAGCATTTGCAAAACTATTCTCCAGAACAAATGGAAAAAATTTGTGGCATACCTGCTGAAACATTGCATGAAATTGCAAGAGTGTATGCAAGCTCCAAAGCCTCCATCATTTTTTGGGGTATGGGCATTTCCCAACATATTCATGGTACCGACAATTCACGTTGTTTAATTGCACTATCCATGATGACGGGTCAAATCGGTCGTCCTGGGACTGGCTTACACCCTCTGCGTGGACAGAATAATGTCCAAGGGGCATCGGACGTAGGTTTAATACCTATGGTCTTCCCAGATTACCAACGTGTCGACAATCCAGATGCACATGCACGTTTTGAAAATCTCTGGAATACATCATTAGACGACAAACCAGGTTTAACTGTAGTTGAAATAATGGATGCAATTACGAACGGCAACTTACATGGTATGTATATTATGGGTGAAAACCCTGCGATGTCTGATCCTAATTTAAACCATGCTCGCAAGGCCTTAGCTTCACTCAAACATTTAGTTGTACAAGAAATATTTATGACAGAAACCGCGTGGTTTGCAGATGTGCTTTTACCAGCATCTGCCTTTCCAGAAAAAACGGGCACCTTTACCAATACAGATCGTCGTGTGCAATTGGGTAGACAAGCCATTCTCCCTCCAGGTGAAGCCAAACAAGATTTGTGGATCATTCAGGAAATTGCCAAACGTATGGGCTTAACGGATTGGAAATATAACCATCCTTCTGATGTGTATAAAGAAATGCAGCAAGGGATGGATAGCATCAAAGGCTTATCATGGAATCGTCTGGAACAAGAAGATTCTGTCACCTATCCTTGTGAAAAAGAAGGTGACCCGGGACAAAGTGTCATATTCACAGAAGATTTTCCGACTGAGAATGGCTTAGGCAAATTTGTTCCAGCTGAATTTACTAATGCGGATGAATTGCCAGATGATGAATACCCTTTTGTACTTATTACAGGCAGGCAACTTGAACACTGGCATACGGGCGCCATGACAAGACGCGCGACTATGCTCGATGCTATTGAACCTGTCCCTGTGGCTAATATGAACCCAAATGATTTACAAAAAATTGGTGCTCAAGCTGGCGACAAAATACGGCTAACCTCGCGTCGAGGCAGTGTCGTATGTTTTGCACGTAAAGACGATGGGCTTAGTGAAGGTCAGGTTTTTATGCCATTTTGCTACCATGAAGCCGCCGCAAACTTATTAACCACTCAAGCTATAGATCCGTTTGGAAAAATACCAGAATTCAAGTTTTGCGCGTTGCAAGTGCAGCATATCCAGCAACATTAGTGGTAAATCATTACCAAAAAAATTTAATTTGTATATCTTAAGACTGCTTGTTAACACATACAGTTAGTAGTTAATCCTTAGATACAGAGGCCAGGTAAATTACTATGGTATATAGTAACTTGGATCACCGATCTAGTTTCGTGCTTCTTAGTTTCTATCTTATGAATTAAGTAACCTGTATATTTTTAAAAAAGTACAATAATTACTTACATTAAAAATAAAATTATCTTTGCGAGTTCAGTTAATTAGTATCATCCAGTCACTTCTATTTTAGATGGCATGAACTATTGTACATAGCCGTTTAACAAGTCTATATTTAGATCATTACTCGCAAGCAATTGGTTTAGCTATTTTAGCCTTAGTAGACATTATCTTTGCATTTTGCAAACGCTTGACAAATGGGGCACATTTAGGGAGCACTTGATAGGATTCTTCGGCCTTAGTGATTTTATTTTTAGCGGCATACTGATTAGCTAGTTCAATATACATTTCGCAGATTGCAATTTCATTTTCGTAGTTTTTTGCTTTTCTATAAAGTATTGCCACTTGTTCAAAATATTTTGGTGAGGGCATAATTCCTGAATCCTCAGACGCTTGAATATCTTCTCGACAGCGCCTTACCGTTTCATGTAAATCAAGATCATTGCTCTGATCCAATTCTGTAGTTTGATTTCCATTGGCACTGTGTATACCACTTGAAGCCTTTTCAATTATTTGGCTAATTGACATGCCAGAGCCATTAACTATCTTCTCGAGGATGGTATTTAGTTTGCCCATTGCTATTGTTGAATACCTATATTTCGATCGGGCAATTCTTATCCAGATAACCCTACACGCGACAATTTTCCCGATAGATGGTTATGCTATTGTGATGAATATCAATTTATCAAAGTCAAAAAGTTGAATTCGTCAGTTAAGTCCATCACCTGACAATACTAGATTGGATATAGAGGCCAAACTTATATAACAATGTTTGTCCTTTATTTGAAACGTCTACTTTTAGCCAAAAGTAACCATTTTATGATTATAAAAATCTATGTGATTCTCTAATCAGATAATGTATTAAACAGTCATATAATTACATTAAAATTAAGCGTGATATGTGCATAACTTCTTTATGCCTTTAAAGTAAAGGTGGTAGTGTTATGGAAACAACCGCGCATCAGGTGATTGTTGGTATAGATTAGCAACCAATCAAAGTAACCCTACTATTTGATACACTAACACTAGTATTGCTAAATCTATTTGTACATTTAGTACAATCAAAATCAGCTATTGCTGACGGCTCGCTTAGGTTGTGAAAGTAATGTGCCTCGTTTCTTACCTGCGATGCCCACTCCTGTGCGCAGGTTGTCGGACAACTTCCTCTCTGTGCTCGACCTGCTCTTCTTGTTGTTCCCGATGTATTTCTCTGCGTTTCTTGTAGTCATCATAATATTCGTCGGCTTCGCGTTCCAGGATTGCCTCAGACTGCACGCTGTCGGCAGCTGTCTTTGCCGCCCCGGTTGAGGATGCTGGCGAAGACGGTTCTACGGACTCAACCGGGGCAACATCCACGACATTGGGTTTGACGTCAATCTCCTGCGCATCAGAGCTTGGTTTATCGCTGAATTCAACCACGCCCTCTTTATCAACGCTTTCATAGACTTCCTCTGCATCTGCAGTGAAGCTGATAGTGATCATTACTGCAAAGATCAAAATTTGATGGATGAGATTCATGTCTATTCTCCTAGATTGGATGGGCTAATCTGCAGACTAATTCGTTTTGAAATTCTCTCATTAGAGTATCAGCTTTGGATCAAAATCGGGCATTCAAAATATATATAATTTATATCGAAAAGCCGCTACTGCTACATAGCATATCCCTGCCTATAAAAATTATTTTAGCTAACTCGTATGATTAAATTATCCTGACTTATTAGAAGGTATTTTGTACTTTACGGATTGATCTCAAAACACCACGTTACCTTAAAATAATTTACTAGATTTTATAATTGTTTAGATTCAACATCCTACGAACCTTAGGCTATTTTCTATATCATTAGGCACTGAGAATAATACTTATAGTGAAATTTGATGAATTCCGTACTTCCAATCTATGACAACAGCGCTCTTAAAGCTTGGGCTAATGCTAGTGAGCTGCAAAATAGCCATGAGGAAATCACACGTGCATTGCGCAGCGGGACTAAGTATATCTTAATTACAGGCAAGAACCGTAATGGCAAGAGTAGGCTATTACATACTATAGCTAAGGAAATTCCAGCTAGCCGTCGGTTAATATTTCTTAAAGGAAAAGAGTTATCGTTCTCTAATAATTTAATTAAGTCAGATACATATACAAGCTTGAGTGAAGATGAAAAAAAATATGCTTATGATTTTAACTCATTTGTAGATTTCATCGTTGAATCGATCATGCTGAACGAAAAGCTAATCATAGTGATTGATGATGCAGACCAAATTCCAATTAAAAGACTCACAAAATTATTCAAGATTAATACGGATGTCATGCCAAAACATCACGCTGTACAGTTCTTGATGACTGGACTACCAAAGCTTGAAAAAAAACTACGAACAATTGACTGCATTACAACACGAGATTTTATCCATTCTTCAATTGATGCGCTTAGCAATGAAACAATTCATTCCATTACTACGGCGACTAAAAA